>CAZKYJ010000492.1:0-4630 GCA_964556355.1 uncultured Verrucomicrobiales bacterium
GGAAGCTCCTCGTCGAGGGGCGAGAAGCCGTTGTCGATGTTCCCTCCGACCGCTGGAACGTCGGTCGCTTCTTCGATACCGAACCCGCAATCCCCGGAAAGTCGATCGCGAAAAGGGGAGGGTTCATCAGCGACCTCGACCAGTTCGATCCCCAGTTCTTTGGCATCTCGCCCCGCGAGGCTCCCTTCGTCGACCCCCAGCAACGCCTCCTGCTGGAAACCGCCTACGAGGCGATGGAAGATGGCGGGATCGTACTCGACCTCGAAAGGGGCACCAACATCGGCGTTTTTGCAGGGGTCTCCCACACCGACTACCAGGCCATCCAGGGCAGCCCGTTCGACCGCTCGAACGTCAGCCCGCACACCGCGACCGGCAGCGCGCACAGCATCGCGGCCAACCGCATTTCCTACAGCTTCAACCTGCTCGGGCCGAGCATGTCGGTCGATACCGCGTGCTCGTCGGCCCTGACTGCCGTCCACCTCGCCGTCCGCTCGATCCGCAACGGCGAGTGTAGCACGGCGCTGGCCGGTGGCGTCACCGTGATGATCACGCCCGAGGGCTTCATCGGCTTTTCGCAGGCCTCGATGCTTTCGACCGACGGCCGCTGCAAGGCCTTCGATGCCACCGCCGACGGCTTCGTGCGCGGCGAGGGCTCGGGCATGGTTTTGCTCAAGTCGCTCAAGCAGGCGCAGGCAGACGGCGACCGGATCCACGCCGTCATCATGGGCAGCGCCGTCAACCAAGATGGTCACACCAACGGGATCTCGCTCCCCAGCCCCGATGCCCAAGAACTTGTGGTGAAGGCGGCCTGCAAAGATGCCGGCATCCGTCCGAAGCGCGTCAACTACGTCGAGGCGCACGGCACCGGCACCGCCGTGGGTGATCCCATCGAGGCCCACGCGCTCGCCGAGGCGCTCTGCAAAGGGCGCAAGCTGGCGGAACCCCTCATCGTCGGCTCGGGGAAGACGAACCTCGGGCACCTCGAGACGGCGGCGGGTGTCGCCGGTCTCATCAAGGCCGTGCTCATGCTCAAGCACCGCCAGATCCCGGCCAACCTCCACTTCGAGACGCCGAATCCGAACATCGATTTCAGGAAGCTCCGCCTGCGCGTCCCGGCGAAGCTCGAGCCGTTCCCCGAGTCGAAAGACCCTCTCGTCATCGGCATCAACTCGTTCGGGTTCGGGGGGGCCAACGCCCACGTCGTCGTCACCGAGGCGCCCGAGCCCGCGCGCCCGGTCGCAGCGGAATCCCTCGACGATGACCGCTCTTGGCCGATCACCCTTTCGGCGCGTTCCGAGCAATCGCTCGTCGGCATCGCCTCGC
The DNA here is from genome assembly GCA_964556355.1 of uncultured Verrucomicrobiales bacterium. Taxonomy (GTDB): domain Bacteria; phylum Verrucomicrobiota; class Verrucomicrobiia; order Verrucomicrobiales; family DEV007; genus CAZKYJ01. The sequence goes on from CAZKYJ010000492.1 coordinate 1,324, forward strand.
GCCTCGCGTCGTGGCTCCGGGAGCACGAGAACGCCAACGGTCATACCCCGATGATGTCCGAGCTCACCTACACGCTCGGCGCCCGCCGTAACCACCACGCACACCGCCTCGCCCTGACCGCGAAATCCGTCGGCGCCCTGGCCGAGGAACTCGAGGCCGTGGCCGATGGCGACGCCGGCCCGACGGTGCGCACGGCGTTCACCCCGCGCCCGGAGGCGCCCCCGCGCGTCGCGTTCGTCATGAGCGGCCAAGGGCCGCAGTGGTGGGGGATGGGGCGCCAGCTCGCGGCCACCGAGCCGGTCTTCCGCGACGTCATTGAAAAGTGCGCGGCCTACATGAGACCCCACGCGCGCTTCGACCTGCTCGAGGAGCTCGCCCGTGACGAGGAGGCGACGAACATGGGCAAGACCGAGATCGCCCAACCGTGCATTTTCGCCATGCAGATGGGACTGGCTACTCTCTGGAAATCGTGGGGTGTCGAACCCGCAGCCATCGTCGGCCACAGCGTCGGAGAGGTCGCGGCGGCCTGCGCCGCGGGTGTCTTGACCCTGCAGGAAGCCTGCAAGGTCATCGTCCTGCGGGGGCGCTGCATGGACGAGTGCAAGCCGGAGAACGGCGGCATGTTGGCCGTGGGTCTCGCTCCCGAGGAAGCGCAGCTCGTCATCGCCCGCCACGATCGGACGGTATCCATCGCGGCCTTCAACGGGCCGAAATCGCTCACCTTGGCCGGGTCGCGCCCGTCTTTGGAGAAGATCGCGGCCGAGCTCGAGGCCGAGGGGGTATTCGCCCGTTTCGTGAAGGTCGAGCACCCGTTTCACCACGCCCTGATGCGCCCGGCGTCCGAGGAGATCGAGAGAGCCTTGGCCAATGTCGCGCCGCACGAGGAGAGTGTCCCTTTCTTCAGCACCGTCACGGGCGAGCGTTGCGACGGCACCGCGTGCACCGCCGAGCACTGGGGCAAGGGAGTCCGCCAGCCCGTGCAGTTCGCCCCGGCCGTCGGTGCGCTCGCTGATTTCGGTGTCGATATCTGGCTCGAGATCAGCTCGCACCCCGCGCTCGTCCACTCACTCAATGAGTGCCTTGCCGGAGCGGCCAAAAAACCGACCGTGATTTCTTCCGTCCGCCGCGAGCGCGAGCAGGAGACGATGCTGGAGGCCGCGCTCGATCTCCACCTCAACGCGGTGGAGCTCGATTTTGCCGCCATGACGCCCTCGCGCGTGCAGCTGGCCTTGCCCACCTACGCGTGGGACAAGAGCCGCTGGTGGAGCGAGGCCGGGGACTGGCGCCACGGCCGCCTCGCCGACGGGGGAAAAGGTTTCCTCGATATCCGCACCACCAATTCCGTGCCCACGTGGACCGTGCGCCTCGACGCCCGCCACATGGCCTTCCTCAAAGACCACAAGGTCGAGTCGATGGTGATCTTCCCGGCCGCCGGATTTGTCGAGATCGCCCTCGAGGCCGGTGTCCAGCTCTTCGAGGGCAAACCCTTCGTCATCGAAGACTTCGAGATCCGCAAGCCGCTCATCCTCCCCGAGTCCACCCGGGAGCTCCTCATCGAGTTCACCTACGAGCCTGGCGACCGCACGTTTTCGATCCAGAGCCGGTTCGAGGCCGGCGGCGCCTGGTCGCTTCACGTCGTCGGCTCGATCCGCGGCGAGCGCACCGCATCCGAGTTCTCGACCACGACCTTCGAGGCCACGAAACCGGCGGAGCTAAACGTGATCCCGCGCGATGAGTTCTACGGCCACATGGCCGACATGGGGCTCCGCTACGGCGACGAGTTCCAGGGGCTCCGCAACGTCGCAGCTGGCGGGGGACGCGCTGCCGGGACGGTCGCGCTTTCGGAAAACATCAGCGACAGGGCGGGGGACTACGAGGTTCATCCCGTCCTCTTCGACGCCGCGTTGCACGTGTTCTCAGCCAGCCTGAAAACCATCGATTACAAGTCGCGCCTGCGCCTTCCCGTCCGCTTTGCCCGCATCGCATTCTATGGCAGCCCCGGCGCTTCCAGCCTCGTGCGCGCCGAGGTCAAATCGGCGAACGACGAGTTTGTCGAAGGCCGCATCGCCATGTACAACGCCAGCGGGGAACCCTGCGTTTCCATCGACGGCTTCCGCTCGATCAGTGTCGTTGGGGCACGCAAATCGGGTACCCCAGGCGGCATCAACGAGCATGCCTATCATATCGGCTGGGAACGGACGGCCGACGAGGACAGGGACATCGCCCCCCTCAAGCCGCTCCCGCTCGCCCGGCTGCAAAGCGCGGCGGGCAAGGCTCTCGACGAGGTGCTCGCGATGCGCGGGCGGGACGCGCTCGAGGCGACGCTCGCAGACGAGGACGACCTCGCCGCCGCCCAGATCGCCCGCGGTTTGTTGGATATGCTGGGCGACGAGCCGTCCTTCACCGCCGAGTCGATAGGTGTCTGCAAGATGCTCCGCCCGGTCTTCGCCCGGCTCATGGCCGGGCTCGCTGCGCGTGGCATGGTGAAGGAAAAGGCCGGTCGCTACACCGCCATCCAGCCCGCGCTCAACGAAGGGGCAGCCTCGGCGGATGCCCTGCTACGCTCCTTCTTCGCCGCCCACCCCGGCCACCTCGCCGAAGGGCTCCTCGTCGCCTCGACCTGCGGTGATCTCCCCGCCATCCTCCGCGGCGAGAAAGAGGCCGTGCAAGTGCTGTTCGCCGGGGTTGGTGCGGACATGCTCGACCAGTTCTACGGCGACGGCCTGCTCACCAGCCACTGGCTCGCGGCCATCGCCCGCGCGGTGCAGGAGGCGGCCGCCCACCTGCCCGAAGGCCGCGGCCTCCGCATCCTCGAAGTCGGTGCCGGAACCGGTGGTCTCACCGCGCAAGTTTTGCCCTTGTTAGAGCGCGGCCTCCACCGCTATACGTTCAGCGACGTGTCGGCGGCGTTCTTCCCCGGGGCGATGCAGAAGCTGGCGTCCTTCCCCGAGGTGGAGTGCAAGGTCTTCGACCTCGAGCGGCCCGGTACCGCCCAGGACTTCGAGGCGGGCAGCTTCGATCTCGTCATCGGCACCAACGTCCTCCACGCCGTCAGGGACGTGAAGGAGACGCTCGGCCACCTGGAAGAACTCCTCGTGCCCGGGGGCACCCTCATCTTCATGGACACCGCCTCGGCGCAGCTCTGGACGGATTCCGTCTTCGGCCTTACGGGCGGATGGTGGCGTTTCACCGATACCGACCTCCGCACGGACTCGCCCCTCTTGGAGCGTGCAAAATGGGAGGAGGTCCTCCGCGCCTCCGGCTTCGCCGAGACCGCCTCGCTCCCCGGCCTGAAGAGCCAGCTCGG
>CAZKYJ010000493.1:0-4624 GCA_964556355.1 uncultured Verrucomicrobiales bacterium
ACCACCGCCAAATCCGCCCCCCCCCGCCGGCAAGAAGAAGTTTCGCCGACCGCCGAGGCGGCCGAAGCCGCCCCGTCGAAAAGCGAGGAACCGCAGGCGGCGGCACCCGAGACCGAGGAGCCCGCGCCCCGGCGGGAGCCCCGGCGGAAGCGCCGGCGCCGCGCCGACCGCGACGGCGACGGGCGGAGCGCATCACCGTCCGACACCAACCCCGATCCCCCATCGTCAAAGAACGGTGCAGCCGAGGGCACCCATGTCGAGAACCAACCGGAGGGGGGGGAGTCCCGCGACGGCGACGAACGCCAGGGCCGCCGGAAAAACAGGAAATGGGACCGCAAGAAGAACCGCGATCGCGATGGGGCACCCTCGCAGCCCGTGCAGCTCGGGCCGCCCAGCGAAGGTGCGGGCCTCCTGGAGATCTCAGGGAAAGGTTTCGGTTTCCTCCGACAGCGCGAACTCAATTTCAAACAGACGCCCCAAGACGTCTTCGTCACCCCGGAGATGGTGCGCACTTACGGTTTGAGGGACGGCATTTGGATCGAGGGTGAAATCCGCGAAGGGCGTCGCGGCCCCCAACTCACCGAGCTGAGGAAGATCAATGGGGAAAAGCCTGAGAAATATAAGAACCTCCCATTGTTCGAGGAACTCACCGCCATCAACCCGAACAAGCGGATTCTCCTCGAGGGCGACACCAAACGCTATACCACCCGCGTCATCGATATGATGTCGCCGATCGGCCGCGGCCAGCGCGGTCTCATCGTTGCCCCGCCCCGCACCGGTAAGACCACCCTGCTTCAGCACATCGCCGAGGCGGTGCTGCAAAAGTATGAGGAGATGAAAGTCATCGTTCTCCTCGTGGACGAGCGCCCCGAAGAGGTGACCGAGATCAGCCGCGCCCTCCCCGGAGCAGAAATCATGGCGAGTTCCAACGATGGCGACGTCAAGATGCACACCCGCATCGCCCAGCTCGCCATCGAACGCGCCAAGCGTCTCGTCGAGGCGGGCGAGCATGTCTTCATGTTGCTCGATTCCATCACCCGCCTGGGCCGCGCCTTCAACAACGCGACGAAGGGGAACGGTCGCACCATGAGCGGGGGCATGGATGCTCGCGCCTTGGAGATGCCGCGGCGCCTTTTCGCCGCCGCGCGAAATACCCGCGAGGCCGGCTCGCTGACCATTATCGCGACCGCGCTCATCGAGACCGGCAGCAAGATGGACGAACTCATTTTTCAAGAGTTCAAAGGCACCGGGAACATGGAACTCGTGCTCGACCGGAGGGTGAGCGAACGCTACATCTATCCCGCCGTCGACATTTTCAAATCGGGGACACGCCGAGAGGAGCTCCTCTTGCCACCCCACCAGCTGGAGAAGATCCATGTCATCCGGCGGGGGCTGTCGGGCCACAAGCCCGACGAGGCTATCGAGCGTCTCCTCTACTTCTGCCAGAAGTTCCCGAACAATGCGCAGATGCTCCTGGAGATCCCCGGCGGCTAGCGACACGTAAGTCTTCGCCGATGCCCCCCTCCCGCGAGCGCGCCAAGCCGATCACTAGCGACGAAGTTCTCCCGGCGGAAAAAACCGGCAAGCGATCCACCTCCGGGATCGTGGCCGCTCTGATGGACGACTGCATCCGGATTCCGGGAACGAACATCCGGTTCGGACTCGACCCGATCATCGGCCTGTTCCCCGGGATGGGCGACACCCTCTCGTCACTCGTCGGCGTCACCGTCATCAGCGAGGCAACACGGAAGGGCGCACCCAAAAAGGCGCTCGTGGCCATGGCGATCAACATTCTAGCCAACGCGGCTGTGGGCTCGATCCCGGTCGCCGGCGACGCCTTCTCGGTCTGGTTCAAGTCAAACCGCCGCAACTACGACCTGTTGCAAAAAGCGCTCGCAGATGGCGATGCTCGGAGGGGTCGGGGCAATCGCTGGTTCGGGATCGCCTTGATCGCCGGCGTCATCATCGTCGTGGCACTCATCATCGTCGGAATGCTGACGCTGCTGAACGCCCTGCTCAACCCCGCGTCCGGTCCGTCGACGCCCTCGCCCTAACCGGCGAACCTACCACCTGGCAGGAGGCACAAAAAAAGACACCTCCCGGGAATCCGGGAGGTGTCTGGTGAACAGGGAGGCGCTCCTGCTTAGAGCTGGATGCGAACGCCGAGACGGGCGACGGTGTACTCGTCGGTATCGTCCGCCCAGTGATAGGCGCCGTCGGCGAAGATTCCGAGGCAGCTGGCCTGGTCGATCTTGACCTCGATGCCGGCACCCGCGTGGTAGGTGACCTGGTTGATCGAGTCGAAGTAGCCACCGATGCCACCGAAGACGTAGGGCGAGATGCAGGACTCGACGATCGGTGCACGGAGGATGACGCTGCCGTCAACGCTGTGGATGGCGCTGTCGTTATCCCACCAGTAGGCGTTCAGGCTGAAGCCGAGGTAGGGATTCACGAAGGTCGTGAGGCCGATACCGCCGCCGAGGGCGTCGTCGATATCGCTACCGTGACCGAAAACGCCCACCCCGAAGAGGTCGATGTTGACGGATGAATCGAAGCAGTTGCAGCCGGGATCGGGCAGCGGAGGCGGCATGACCCCTTTGGACTGCTTGGGCGAAGAATACATCATTTCACCAGCAGTGGCGAGAGCGCCGGCACCGAGGAAGACCCCGAGAGCGAGAGATACGACTTTTTTATTCATTAAGGATTTCTGTTGTTGTTGTTGTTGGCTGACGTTAACGACTAACCGCCAGTAATTTATCACTTGCCGGCAATTCCGTAAAACAGAATTGTCACCGTGAGAATAGCTGGTCGTAAAGCCGCCGGATCACGGCCGCTTACGGCCGATCGCGGGACAGGGTTTCAAAAAAGTTTTCACCCCTTCCAGACGAACGCCACCGGTTTCGCAACATCCGGGTGCAGGCTCCGGTGGACCGGGCAGCCGAGTGCGGCGGCCTCGAGGAGGGCGCGTTCGGGATGGTCGGCGGCGAGCGGAATCTCGATGCGGGTGTGGAGCGCGGCGATGGCGCGCGGAGCGGTGGAAGTCATCTCTTTGCGCACCTCCAGTACCATCCCTTCCAAAGCGATGCCTTTCCGCCTTGCGGCAATCCCCATAATCGTCGCCATGCAGGTGCCGAGCGCCGTGGCCACGAGGTCGGTCGGCGAAAACGATTCTCCCCGCCCCTCGTTGTCAACGGGCGCGTCGGTAGCGAGCGTGGCGCCGGAGGGCGCGTGGGTGGCCGAGCAGTGCAGCTCGCCCTCATAGCCAATCTCGATCTTAACCATCGGTGGATAATCTCGCGGTATTTGCGGGTTCTGGGGCAAGGGTTTCCGGCGCGCTCGCCGGCCGGTCGGGAGAGTCCGTTGCCGCCCCTCCCGGGTCCGGCGGGCTGACGATCTCCGGTCGAGGAACCTCCGGGACAATGGCCAGCACCGCGCGGAAGCCGAATTCGACATCCCGCTGATCGATGGACGCTTGCAGCCGACGGGAGGAACGGAGATCGTCCCGGCTGGCGTCCCGCCAGCTCCCTCCCCGCAAGACACCCGTGGCTTCATCCGAGGAGTCGAACGCATCGCTCACCCACTCCCAAACGTTGCCGCTGAGATCGTTGGTACCGTTGGTCGCGCGGACGAAGTAACCGGTCGGGGACGTGTGGGAAAACCCGTCATTGTATCCTTCGATGACCTCGGACCCGGCACCGTCATCCGAATTCTCGAAGGCCTGATCCGCAAAATTCCCGCTGCCCGGCACCGGCGGCCAGTCGAGCCCCCAAGGAAAGATCCCATAGGTTCGCTCGTTGCGATCCGAAGGGGTGTCTCCGCGCTCGTTTTCGATGCCGACCGCGAGACTCCATTCGGCGTCGGTGGGTAGTCGGTAGACGTGGTTTTCCTCGATGGCTCCGGTCGCACGGTCCCGCGCGGTCAGCCACGCGCAAAACGCCTCGGCCTCGGGGCGTGTCACGTTGACGACCGGGTGTTCCGGGCTTTGCTCGAACCCCGGCCCGGGCGGCATGGGGAGTTCGTTCTGGCCGGCGTAAGCCGCGTAGTCTCTGATTCGGGTCTCCAGGCTCGACATCATGAGATCGGGGCGCCCCTCGCCCATGGGGACAAATTCCATGTCGAGCGCGTTCTTCCACGGCTTCCCAAAAACCACCGCCCCGCTCTCCTCCAAGCGCTTGCTCAGGACGAGCCGGTCGTTGACCCCGAGCTCGCCGCTCACGGTCACGGGACTGTGTCCCGCGAGTTTCAGCCGGTACTGGTGAAATCCGACCCCCACCTGCGGGAGCTCCATCGGCGTGGTGCCCACGAGATCCCCGTTCGAAGCATAGATCTCCGCGCCGGGCGGATCGCTCTTGATGGCGATGGTGCCGAACTCTTGGCGGTAGACGATGCAGCGGAAGGCGCGGCGGGACGTGCCGGACTCGGTCGTCGCGGTCTCGATCCCCTCGGTGTACCATTCCGGGCGGTAGCGGGAGTTTGGCCAGAGGTATCCGAGCCGCCGGTCCTGGTCGGTCAGCTCCGCACAGAAGGCCTCCGCATCCGCCTCGGGCACGGCGACGATGCGGAGCAGGCCGGCGCCACCGGCGTCGATCGTCAACACCTCGCCTTCCGGAAAGCCGACCATCCG
>CAZKYJ010000494.1:0-4622 GCA_964556355.1 uncultured Verrucomicrobiales bacterium
GAGGACCTGCCCCGGGCTCTCGCTGCTGAGGTTGTTTTGCAAGGGGGTGTAGAACCCGATCGTGTTGCGCAGGGTTGTCAGATCGGTGCTCGAGATGAGGGGGGAGTCCGCCAAGCTACCGTCCGCCATCTGGGAGAACGCGGTCGGCCCGATGCGGTGGACCTCGCTGTGGAAGGCCCTCCACTCCGCACCGGTTCCCGAAAAGCTGCTGAACGAATGGAAGAGGGCATCGGTTTCGCTGGTGATCGTCGGGACCGGGATCGGAACCCCCCCGATGGGCAGAGTGGCGGTGGGTACCCGGTAGCGCCCCCCGAGGTGGAAATTGAGGTCGCCGAAGAACGAGAACGAACCATTGGAAAAATCTGCCGTCGATCCCCGGAGGACGGTATCGACGTAGACGTCGATCACCGACCCGGTGCGTTCGAGCATGATATAGTGCCACTCGCCGGGATTCACCGTCTGCAGCAGCACCTCATCGAGCTCGATGTAACTGATATCGTTCGTAGCCGTTTGCCGATTCAGCTTGAGTCGGAGGGTGGATCCGGATCCGACGGTGATGGCGATCTCGTCGCTCAGGCTGTTGGCGAAGGTCTGGTTCGCGTTCAGGCTCACCACGCTGTGGAATCCCGAGGGGGGCAGGTTCTTGAGTTGGAACCAGAATCCGAAAGTGAAGTCGCCGTCGTCAATGATCGCCTGGAATTCCGGCTGGTTCATCAGGTATGACCGCTGGCCGTCCTGAGATTCGACCGCGTTCAACGAGCGTATGTAGGTCGTCTGGGCCCGCACATTGGCCGTCGCCGCGAGGATGGTGATCGCCGGGAAAATGCACCTGAGCAGGAGGGAGGGAAGGGACGGCATGGACGTGGGTGGCTGGGGGATGATTATTGCAATTCGGTGACCTCGCTCACGCGGTGGAGGACGAAACGGCCACGGGACTGGTGGACGTCGCCAGCCTTCATCAGCCCGGTGACCGATTCCTCGAAGACGCCGCCGAGGACGGTGTGGCCGAAGCCGGGCAGGCGGCCGGCCTCCGGGCTGGCGGCGGCATCGATTTCCCACCGCATCTCGCGCCCGATGCGGAACCCCTTGCGATGCTCGGGATTGAAGACGTGGCGGTAGGGGTTGGTGCGATGCCAGGGGTCGAGGACGAGGGAACCCGGGGTGGTGGTGACCACCCCCCCCGGGGCGAGCGTCCCGTCCAGATCGAGGGACAGGAGGTAGCCGTCGGAGAGGGTCGAGGGGTCAAAGTCGGGGTCGTCGTCCGCCGACTCCGGCGGGATGAGGTCTCGCGGAAGGTCGTAGGCGGCGGTGTCGAAGCGTTTGCCGACGAGCTTGCCACCCTGTTCCGCGATCCCGACCAGTCCCGGGATTCTCGCGTCGTCGATGACGACGACGTATTCCTTCGGGAGCTCTTCCGTGGCGCGCTGTTTCTGCATGAGGGTGGCGTGCTCCAGCAGCCGCACTTGACCACCCGCACCACAGTGCAAGATCACGCGGTAACGAATCGGGTGAGCCACCGCCTCGAGCCGCGGTCCACCCACGCTCCCCGCCACCGTCATCCCCTCGACCAAGCTGGTCGAGTGGGTTAGGGTGACATCGCCCACCCACAGGCCGGGAAGGAAGGTCATGCCACCGGGATCGGTCAGATTTGACGGCACGTGGGCACTCACCGGGAGGTATTGATAGTAGCTGTTGCCACCTGGCAGACTGGCGTCGAGTCGGTAGAGGTTTTCCAGCCTCGGCTCCGGGGCCTCCGACGGCCGGGTCACCTCCAGCCGGATCGAAGCACTGGTGCGCGGACCGATCGCCCCGGAGCCGCTGCCGTCCTCGGTGACAGCAAAGCTGACGATGCCATTCCCTCCGGAGTCTCGCACGACCAGACCGCCGTCGCTGATACGGTTGAGCGTGAGAACCGACGGTGCAGCGAGGAGGTTCCCCGCCGTGAAGGTCGCGGATTCAAGGGATTCCCCGAAGGAGAGGCGGCCGCCGGAATTTGGGAAGACGACGGGGACCGGGCCTTGGAAGACGGAACCGCCGCGCGCGTAGACCCAGTAGGCGGCGTGCCTCCGGATCCGTTCGCCGCCATTCACGGGGATCCATTGGCCGTCGACGAGCTGGAAGATTCGGTTGACGGGGTGGGCGGTGGTCGGGCCGAAAAACTCGTCGAAGGTGGGTGCGGTGGCATCGGACGGGACGGGGACACCGAAGAGGTTGTAGGCGTCAGGGACCCACTGGTAGGTGTGGAATGCCACCTCCCCGGTGAATGCGACGACAGTAGGCTCCACCCCTGTGCTGTGGATCAGGTAGCCACGGTTTCCGCGCAGGCCGCCCAGCGTGTTCTGACCGAGTACCGTCGAGCGGCGCCACGTCAGCCAGATGTCCGACCCGAGCGAGTCGGCGGAGGGGTCCTGGACAAACTCGGCCTGGCCCCGGGCGGGGAGGAGGCGGCTCACGATGTCGATCTCTGGATTGCTGGCGAACACCGTTTCCGGAGGGAGCGGGGTGCCGTCGGCATCCTGGGGCTCGACCTCTAGCCAGACGGCATTCCATCCCGGGAGGACGGTGACTTCCTGCCTCTGCGCCGCCGCAGCGATCGGACCCGAGTTCGCTTCCAGTAGCAGGAGGAGGATGAGACAGTGGGTGAGATGACGGATCCGTCGAGTTGCTGTCATGGCGGTTTGGGCGGCGGGAGAACTCGCTTACACCGATTCGGCTTTACCTTCAATACAGAAATTCCGAATGGGGTACGCAATTGCTGAGGGTGATATTCTGGGGTTCGGTCGAAGGCCAAGAACGTCTCGCAACCCGGTGATCCTCGGAGTCCGCCGGTCGGGGCGCGCGAGAGGGACAGGGCATGGCTGCGAATTTTTTTCGGAATATTCGCGCGGCGTTACCAGTCTCGCCCCGTATGAAGTTTCGAATTCGCCCGGGCGCCACCGCCGTCCTCCTCACGATCCTCACAGCCACCCTCGCCATGCCCTCCACGGCGGCTTGGCAAGACGACTACTCCGCGCTCCTCCAGAAGTATGTCACGTCATCTGGCGTGAAATACAAAGCCTGGCACGGCGACCAAGCAGACGTGGCCAAGATGGTAGGGGTCACGGACGCCATCGCCAAGTCCGCCGCCCCCGGCGGCAGCAAGGACGACCAGCTCGCGTTCTACATCAATTGCTACAACGCTTGGATCCTGCGCAACATCCTCTACGACTACCCGACCAAGGGACCGGGCGGCGGCGGCTTTTTCGGGCGGAGGGGTTTTTTTGGTGACGACAATATCACCGTCGCCGGGCAGAAGATGAGTTTCAACGAGCTCGAGCACGAGATCATCCGGAAGAAATTCGACAAGGCCGGCGTCCACTTCGCCCTCAACTGCGCCAGCACCAGCTGCCCCCCGCTCATGGATCACGCATTCACCGGTTCCGCGCTTGACGCCGATTTTGCAAGGCTCGCCGACGCCTACATCAACAACAACCCCGAAGGCGTCCAGAAAAAGGGGAGCGACTACGACGTCTCCTCGATTTTCAAGTGGTACGAAGATGACTTCGAGAAGGACGCCGGTTCGGTCAAGGCCTACATCAACAAATTCCGCAAGCCCGCGATCGCGGAGAGCGCAGACATCGGCTTCCTCGACTACAAGTGGACGCTGAATGAGGCGCGGTAAGCAGGCGGCTTTTCCGGGCACGGTTGGGCGAACGCTTGCTTCGGGTCGGCTTGTGGGTATTTGGTTGGGGATGGCTTCTCCCCACCACACCTGCCGGTGTCTCATCGCGTGTGTCGTCTTCGGAGCCATCGATCTAGGGAAGGGGGGAACCCAACTCGCACCCGTCGAGGGCGGCGGGCACGCACACATCGTCGGGGGCACCGATGCCGACCCCACCGCCTATCCTTGGATGGTCGCCCTCCGCAGCAAGGATGCTGGACAAGACAATTTTGATGCGCAGTTTTGTGGCGGTAGCCTGATCCATCCGGACTGGGTGGTCACCGCCGCCCACTGCGTCGATAACCGGCGCGCCGCCGATGTCCAAGTGGTGCTCGGTGCCTACGACCTGCAGGACGACACCGGGGTCGTCGTCCGCGACGTGCTTGAAATCATCGTCCACGAGGACTTCGTATTCACGGAGGGCGGCGACGACATTGCGCTGCTCCTCTTGGCACCGGCGGCCGAGCCGGCTCCCCCGGTGGTGCCCCTCTCCACCGGTCTCGAGTTCGAAGCGCCGGGCACGCCAGCCATCGCGCTCGGGTGGGGCGATCTCGCGGATGGAGCGGGCGACTTCCCACCCATCCTGCAGGAGGTCGAGATGCCGCTAGTCGCGAACGAAGTGGCCAATCAGCCGCAGTCCTACGATGGCACGATCCTCGACTCGATGATCGCGGCGGGATTGGCCGAAGGCGGAAAAGACACCTGCCAGGGGGACAGTGGTGGCCCCCTGGTCGTGCGGGACGGGAGCGGGGGTGGGTTCCGCCTCGTCGGCATCACCAGCTTCGGCGATGGCTGCGCCCGGCCCGACAAATACGGGATCTCTACCCGCGTCAGCTCGTTCCGGCGCTGGATTCTGGAAACGATCGCCCCCAACCAGCATCGCTGGGAACTGGAGTTCGACACTGTTCTCGATGTTCTCTCC
>CAZKYJ010000495.1:0-4616 GCA_964556355.1 uncultured Verrucomicrobiales bacterium
CTTTTTGGGGGAGTCACTATTGTTGGAGCACTCGGGAGAAGAATTGTCGCGCGCCGGGAGGGACGTTTTTTCGGGTGTCAGTCGTCTCTTCCCCGTCGGACGGGTAGCCAACGATAACTCCGCGCCATGCCGCTTCCGGAGAGGAGATGGCGGGCGAGCCGCCGTCTTCCCCAGAGACGGTTCCCAGCGCTCCATCCACGCCGGGTGCCGCGGCGTCATCCGTCCGGAGATCACCTCCAGCGGGGCGACCGTCGTTCCGGTCGGGGGACGAGTCCGCGTAGACGGTGCCGGAACCTTCGGCGAATACCCAGTGCCCCACCTGCTCGGCATCGGTAGAGGTCGGGAGCGAGAAGAGGGCCACGGCAATCATAGCCGTAGCACACGTCGGGGGCGGCGTCTGCTTCATGTCAGTGGGGGGATTTGTCCACAGTAAACCTGCCAACCCGCGACGTGTCCACCCCGGCGCAATGGAAAGGCGCCCGGATCACTTGGATCCGGGCGCCTTTGGGGTATCCCGCTCGTGCCGTCCGAGGCGAAGGGCTCACGTTCCCAGAACTCAACAGGGCGGTGGCCGCCGTCTAACATCTGCCTTCCAGCGAAGGCCTGACATCAGAGAGCCGGCTAAGCCTCCAATCTTGTTATAACGGTCCGGGCCCTTTGGGCCTCTGAACAACGAACACAGTAGGAAATCTTTTCTTCTAGGGGGGCGGCGGCGTTATTGCCGCTGGAAGGTTTATAAAAATATTACCGAATTGTCGCCGGGAGGGCGAGCTTTAAATTATCTAAAACGCGCTGGTGGGCGGAATCGACTTCCGCGGTGGTCAGCGTCCGCCTTGGATCCCGGTAGGTGATGGTATACGCGACGGATTTCCGTCCGGTCGCCACTTTTTCTCCGGATGGGTCGGTAAAGAGGTCGAAAATGACGGCACTGTGCAGCAGGGGTTCGCCGGTCTGGGCGAAGAAGGCGGCGATTTCGGAGTTGGGGACTGATTCGGGCAACTCCATCGCTACGTCGCGCGTCATCGCAGGGAATCGGGGCAGCTCGGAAAAAACGACCTTTTTGGCTCCGGTAGCGGTGCGCAGGACGGGGAGATCGATCTCCACCGCCATGGCAGGGCAATCGAGCCCGAGCTCGCGAACGCGGCCGGGGGCGAGCTGGATGGCGCGCCCGACCGGCTGCCCCCCGACAGCCACTCTGGCGCTGAGCGGGCAGCCCATCGGAGGATCATTCTCGGGGATGAGCGTGAGCGCCTGCGTGCCAGCGAGAAACGCGAGATGGCCGGAGAGGTCAAAAACGTCGGCATTCCGCGGGGTGGGGCCCGTCCAAGACACGGGTGAGATTGCCCCGGCCAAAAGCATGCCGAGGTGCTGGCTCTCGACGGTTCCACCGGATTCTTCTCGGTAGACAGTGCCCGTTTCGAAGAGGCGGAGGCTGCGTTGGCCCATGCGGACATTCCGCTCGGCGGAGGCGAGCAAGCCTGGGAGGACACTCGTCCGCATGACGGTGTGGTCGTCGCTGAGCGGGTTTTTCAGCGGGACGGCGCGGTAGCCGTCGTCGAGGAGCAGGCAGTCCGCGCGCTGGGCATCGGAGATCAGCTTGATGGTCGAACACTCGAAAAAGCCCTGGGCGGCGAGATCGCGCTTGATGCGGAAGGTGAAATCGTAAGCGCCGTCGGCTTCGCTGGCCACCGCCGCCCGGCCGGACGTCGACGAGGGGATGTCATCGAGCCCGTAGACCCGGGCGATCTCCTCGATCAGATCGATGGGGCGGGTGAGATCCAGTCGGTAGCTGGGGATCTCCCAGGTGGTGCCGGCCTTCGCCAAGCCGAGGGCACCGAGGATTTGATCGGCTTTCTCGGCAGCGAGGGGAATGCCCATGACCTGCTGGACGTGTTCGATGGCAAGCGCCACGGGTGGCGGCGATGCGGGGATTTCTCCTGCGGTGATCACTTCGGGCTCGGCCGTGCCCCCCGCAATTTCGAGGATGAGCCTGGTGGCCAGCTCGGAGGCGCCCAGCACCTGGGCGGGGTCGACTCCGCGCTCGAAGCGGTAGGAGGAATCCGACCCGAGCGCAAGGCGGCGCGAGGTGCGGCGGATGCCCGGCGGGTCGAAATAGGCCGATTCGAGGACGAGGTTGGTCGTCGAGCCGGTGACGCCGGAGTCCTCGCCGCCCATGACGCCCGCGAGCGCGACCGGGCGGGCTGCGTCAGCGATCACGAGATCGTCGGTCTGGAGAGGGTAGGTCTCACCGTCGAGGGCCAGGAATTTTTCGCCTGCCGTGGCCCGACGCACGAGGATGGCGCCGTCGAGTTTGTCGGCGTCGAATGCGTGGAGCGGCTGGCCCATCTCGTGGAGGACATAGTTCGTGATATCGACCACGTTGTTGATCGGCCGGAGACCGATCGAACGGAGCTTCTTCGCCAGCCACTCCGGGCTCGGGCCGATCGCCACGCCGGAAATGCGGCGCGCCGAGTAGAACGGGCAGGCATCGGGCGCCGCGATGGCCACGGCGTCCGAAGCCGCCGTGGGAACCGTGCCGTAACAGCCGGGACGGCCTTTCAGCGGGATTTTCGCGAGGGCGGCGAGATCACGGGCGACCCCGAGGTGCGAAAGGAGGTCGGGCCGGTTCGGCGTGATCTCGAGATCGAAGATTGTATCCGAACCGATGAGGTCGGAGATCGGGGCGCCGGCAGCGCTGTCCTCGGGCAGGATCCACAGGCCGTCAATCTCCAGAGGCACACCGAGTTCCGCCGGGCTGCAGAGCATGCCGTGCGACGCGACTCCCCGGAGCTTCCCCGGCTTGATCTTGAGACCGTTGGGGAGCTCCGCACCGGGAAGGGCGAGGGGGACTCTGTCGCCGACTTTGTAGTTCTGCGCGCCGCAGACGATCTGCCGGAGTTCGGGGGTGCCGTCATCGACCTGGCAGACTTTGAGGCGGTCAGCATCGGGGTGCTTCTCCGCGGACTTGATCTGCGCGACGACGACATTCTCGAGCTGGCCGCCGAGGGTTTCGACGCCCTCGACCTCAATGCCCGCGAAGGTGAGGAGGTCGGCGAGGGCGTCGGTGGAGTGGCCGGCAAGGTCGAGGTGGTCGCCGAGCCAGTTGAGTGAGACGTTCATGATGCTAGGCGAACTGGCCGAGGAATCGGGTGTCGTTTTCGATGAAGTGGCGGATATCGGGGATGCCGTAGGTGATCATGGCGAGGCGCTCGAGCCCCATTCCGAAGGCGAATCCGGTCACTTTCTCGGGGTCGTAGAGTCGGTCGCCACGCGAGTCACAGACGGCTTCGAAGACGGCTGGATCGACGATGCCGCAGCCGGCGATCTCGATCCATTTCGGCGCGCGGCCGGCGATTTCCAGCTTGATGTCAATCTCGTAGGACGGCTCGGTGAACGGGAAGAAGTGCGGCCGGAAACGGATCTCGGTCGACTCACCGAAGAGCGCCCGCAAGAGGTAGCGGCAGGTGCCTTTGAGGTCGGCCAGCGATACGTCGGTATCGACGTAGAGACCCTCGAGCTGGGTGAAGGCGGAAAGGTGGGTGGCATCGATCTCGTCGCGGCGGAAGGCCGAACCCGGGGCGATGATGCGGACGGGGGGGGGCTGCGATTCCATCGTGCGGATCTGCACGGTTGACGTGTGGGTGCGCAGGAGGCGTCCGTCGCCGAAGTAAAACGTGTCCTTCTCGTTCCGCGCCGGGTGGTCGGCGGGCGTGTTCAAGGCGTCGAAGCAGTGGAACTCCGTCTCGATTTCCGGTCCCTCGGCCAGGGCAAATCCGAGCCGGCGCAGCGCCGCGACGGCGCGGTCGAGGGTCTGGGTGATCGGGTGGAGCGCGCCGCGTGGCACCGGGCGGCCGGGAAGGGTGAGGTCGATGCCCTGGACGGCGGCGGCGTCTCTGGCTGCCACGAGGGCCGCGGCTTTCTCTTCGACGGCACCGGTGATGGCGGTGCGCACCTCATTGAGGAGCTGGCCGATGTCCCTCTTTTCCTCTTTCGGGACGTCCCGCATCCCGGAGGCGGCAGCGGTCAGGCGGCCTTTTTTGCCGAGGAAGGCGATGCGGAATGCCTCCAGGGCGGCTTCGTCGGTGATCGAAGGCAGGGTGGCAAAGGCGTCGGTGCGGATAGACTTAAGCGTGGGGCGTATGGTGGAGACGGGGGAGGTGGGAGGAAAAGGAAAAGGCCGCACCCCATTTGCGGGGGAGGCGGCCTCTTCGTGATCTGTTTGCGGTGAATCCTTGGTTAGGCGGCCTTGTTCTCCAGGGCGGCTTTCGCCTGGGCGACGATTCCGGAGAATGCGGTAGGGTCGGTGATGGCGAGGTCGCTGAGCACCTTGCGGTCAAGCTCGATTCCCGCGGCGCTCAACCCTTCGATGAAGCGGCTGTAGCTCAGCCCCTCGTTCCGGGTGGCCGCGTTGATCCGCTGGATCCACAGGGCGCGGAAGTTGCGCTTGTTGTTCTTGCGGTCGCGGTAGGCGTAGGTCTTCGCCTTGCGGACGGCGTCCTTGGCGTAACGGTAGTTCTTGGAACGGAATCCGCGGAATCCGCTCGCTTCTTTGAGGACGCGTTTGCGACGTTTGCGGCTCGCGGGTGCGTTGGTGGCGCGTGGCATTGTTGTTTTCT
>CAZKYJ010000496.1:0-4606 GCA_964556355.1 uncultured Verrucomicrobiales bacterium
GGGTTCTCCGATGGGGCCGAGGTCGTCAACCATCTTACCGATCCGACCGACGCGTCGAGCTTTCCCGTGCGCCTGCAGCTGATCGCGGGCTCGGACTTTTCGGACGCCCCTGTCTTCGACGCGCCCGGGGGGAACTACGACAATGCCGCCACCAGCACCGATGACCTTGACCCGGACGACAACGTCACCGTCTCCGATTGGGTTTTCGTTGGCAATTCCGGCTTCGCGACCTTGGATAACAACGCGCAGGCGAACATGCCGAGCGACCTCGTCACCAAGATCGATGGCAATGCCGAGAGCCGGCCGCCCGTGGGGTCGGAGCCTTCGCCGAATCTCTCATCGGTCAGCTTTTCGATCTCGATCCCCGCAGGCACCACCGTGGATCTCAGCTCGGTCGAGTGGGTCTCGCGGCAAGCCACGGGCACGACCTCCAACTCCCGCTGGATCGCGTTCAAGACGAGCCTCGACAGCACCATCATCTACAGCGAGATCGGTTCCCACCGAAATGCGGTCGATACGGTCGTCGTCGGTCTGTCCGGAGCCGTCTACCAGGGGCTCACCGACACCACCGTCGATTTCACCTGGTATGCTGGCGGTTCCGGCTCGGGCGATCAAGACTTCGATACGCCGGTCGTCCGCGGCACGGTCTCGCAAGAGGAAACCCCCATGCGGATCACGGAAATCCGTTATGACGACACCTCGGAACCCGGCAATATCATCGTGACCCTGACGTTCACTTCCAGCGTCGACAAGAGCTACACCGTCTACACCTCGACCGACTTTGATGATCCGGTCGTGAATCGGATTGATGTCAATGACGGCGTTCCGGGGGGAGACGGCAGCACCACCTACGCGATTGATTTCAACGCCAGCGGCATCCCGACGAGCGACCCACGCCGGTTCTTCGTGGTGCGAGAGAACGATGGTTGAGCGCGATGGTCGCATAGCGACATGGGTGATAAAGACATCCCTAACACTTTTCCGCTCCCCTCACCCCCCGGCCCACTGGAAATCTTGATCAAATTTTTTACTAGCCACGGGCGACGCCTTCGGCATGTTAACTTCCTCCTCCGATCGTGAACCCCATTGCTGATCTAACGCCGACGCTAAAATGAATCGTATCCCCCTCCTCCTCGCCGCCGCCGCGCTCTCCAGTGGCTCTTCCGCTTCCGCAGCCCTCATCGCCGGCTCGGACTTTTCTGACTCCGCGATCTTCAATCAGGCCGGAGGAACCTACGACATCGTCAACGTCGACGACCTCAATCTCACGGACACCATCACGGTCTCGGCAACCTGGGGATTCACCGCCGGCGGAATGTTCGAAAACTTCGACGCCAACGCCCAGGTGGGCATGCCTGACGACAACGTGACGAAGCTGGACGGCAATGGGAACCCCAGCCTCGGCATGGTTGGCGACGCTCTCCCGACCTCCCAATCTGCGTTCTTCGATATCACGATCCCGGCCGGAACGACGCTCAACCTGACGTCGGTTACCTTCAACTGGCGGCAGGCGACCACCGGTGCTACGAACACCCGTGCTCTGGCGTTCGGGACGGATATCGACGGGCTCGTTGCGTTCAAGGAGACGGGATTGATCCGGAACGCTTTCGACGCAGAAACGGTCGATTTGAGCGCCGCACAGTATCAGGGACTCACCAACACCACCGTTCGCTTTTCCTGGTTCGCGGGTGAGGGGTCCGGTACCGGGGACATCGATATCGACACCATCATCGTCAACGGCGACGTGTCGGTCATCCCCGAGCCCTCGGCCCTCGCGCTCTTCGGCTGTGGCGTGCTCGCCCTGGCCCTCCGCCGGCGGCGTTGAGACCGACCGAGTTCGTCGTATCTCATCGGGGATCGCCCGCTTTTCGGCGCGCCCCTTTCTGCTTGAGGGCACGTCGGTTTGACCCGATGCTACCCTCTCTCCCCCTACCCCCCGTTTTGACTTGCGTATCCTCGAACTCCGCCGGTCGGAACCGCCCGCCCCACCCGATCCGACCCCGCGGTACCGCTCTCCTCTCGCTTCTCTGCTTGGGACTCCCCCCGATCGCGCTCCACGGTGCCCCTATCGCGGGCTGCGACTTCTCGACCGCAGCCACCTTTAACCAAGACGGAGGCTCCTACGATATCGTCGCCACCGACGATCTCGATCCAGCCGATGGCATCACGGTCTCCAATTGGACATTCACCGGCGGGGGCGGCTTCGAGCCCTTCGACACCAATGCCCAGGCCGGCATGCCGCGAGACACCGTTGCAAAAATCGACGGCAATGGCGTCGACTCCCTGCCAGATGTGGGGGATCCGCTTCCATCAACGCTTGGCGTCCACTTCACGATCACCATTCCCGCCGGCGTGGTCGTCGATCTAACCACCGTGACCTGGGATTGGCGCCAGGCGACCAGTGGCGCCGGCAACACCCGCGCGCTGGCGTTCCATACCAGTCTCGACACGACGACGATCTTCAAAAAAACGGGGGGGATCAGGAACGACTTCGACAGCGAGGTCGTGAGTCTGGCCGACGCCCGATACCAAGGCCTCACCGACCAGTCCGTCACCTTCTCGTGGTACGCGGGAGAGGGATCGGGAACGCACGACATCGATATCGATTCCATCATCGTGAATGGCACGGTCAACGACGTCGCCGCCACCCCTCCGACGGTCACCAACGCGGCCGTCGCCGATATCGCACCGGATTCGGCAACCCTCGGCGGGGAGGTGACCGACACGGGCGGCGGCATCACGAGAGTCACCATCTACTGGGGCGATGACGATGGCGGAACGACCGCCGGGAACTGGGACAACGCCATCGACCTCGGCTCGCAGGACGACAATTTTTCGTCGGGCATCAGCGGGCTCTCTCCGGCGACGGCTTACTACTTCCGCTGCTTTGCCAGCAACAGCGCGGGCGACGACTGGGCGGACTCGACCGCGATGTTCTCGACCGGCGACCCGCCCGATCCACCCACCATCGTCAACAACGCCGCCACCGGGATCGGCTTCATCGAGGCCGATCTCAACGGCACCGTCACCAGCACCGGCGGCGAGACACCTAACGTCACTCTTTACTACGGAGACAACGACGGCGGCACCACGCCCGCCGCCTGGGACGACGCCGTCAGCCTCGGTGCCCAGTCGGGCGCGTTCACCACCGACCTCTTCGGGCTCGCCCACGACACGACCTATTTCTTCCGCGCCTTTGCCGAAAACTCCGGCGGCTCCGCGTGGGCGCCGTCGAGCGCGAGCTTCACCACCATGGCGTTCTCGCCCCCGGCCGTCACCAACGCCCCCGCAACCGCCATCACCGGCGCCGCCGCCCAGATCGGCGGCCAGGTCACCACGACCGGCGGCGACCCGCCCAACATCACCCTCTACTGGGGAGACGACGACGCCGGCACCGCCGCGGGCGCCTGGGACAACGCCATCGACCTCGGCCTCCAGAGTGGCACGTTTTCATCGGCCATCAGCGGGCTGAGTTCGCTCACCACCTACCACTTCCGCGCCTTCGCCCAAAACGCCGCCGGCTCCGCTTGGGCGAGTTCCACCGAGAACTTCACCACCCTCGAAGTCAGCGAACTCGTCATCAATGAGTTCATGGCCGCCAACGACGGGGGCGGCTCCAACAACGCCAACGGTTGGTTTCCGATCGCCAACCAGATCGCCGGCACAAGCGACGACTGGATCGAGATCCTCAACACCGGCAGCACCACGATCGACCTCGGCGGCTGGCACCTCACCGACGATGCCGCCGACCTCGCCCAATGGACCTTCCAGACCCCGACCAACCTCCCTCCCGGCGGCTTCCTTATCGTCTATGCCTCCGGCACCGGTGTACCCGACGCCAATGGCAACTTCCACACCAATTTCGCGCTCGCCAAAGGTGGCGAATACCTCGCCCTCGTGCGCCCCGCCGGCACGGTGGCCAGCGAGTACGGCCCGGGCGGTGCCGACTACCCGCAACAGGACGACGATATCTCCTACGGCATCCACCCGACCACTGCCGCGCCGGTTTTCTTCGCCTCCCCCACCCCCGGTGCGCCCAACGACGCCGACGGGCTCGCCCGCGTCGCCGACACCCGCTTCTCCCCCGATCGTGGGTTTCACCAGGCGGCCATCGACGTCACCATCGCGACCGAGACGCCCGACGCGACCATCTACTACACCACCGATGGCACCCGGCCCGTCGATGGCAACGGCAACCCTACCGCCAGCGCCATCACCTACACCGGGCCGGTCGCCATCACCGCGACCACCCCGCTGCGCGCCGCCGCCACCAAGACCGGATTCGCCCCCACCAACGTCGATTCCCACACCTACATCCTCATCGATATCGACGACGCCAACCCCGACGGCACCGACGCCGCCGGCCTTAACACGGCGTTCCTCCAGCAGACCCAGCCGCCCGGCTGGGACAACCTCTCGTCCGGCGACTACAACATGGACACCCGCGTGTCCATGTCCACCACGACGGCCACCGGCCACCCCACCACCACCGCCCAGACCATGCTCCTCGGCCTTCGCGACATCCCCACCATCGCCATTTCGATGGACCGCGACGACTTCAGCGGCAGCAATGGAATCTACACGAACTCCACCAACGGCAGCCTCG
>CAZKYJ010000497.1:0-303 GCA_964556355.1 uncultured Verrucomicrobiales bacterium
TGGCGTCGTTGTCGGCGGCGGCGTGCAGGCCGGTCTTCTCGGACAGCAGCCGCGTGAGGGGGATCTCGACCCAGCCTTTGACGTTGGTCAGCTCGTGCACGTAGCCGGTTTTCGAATCGACGAAACCGGGGACCCCGATGCCCACCGAGATGACGTTGGGATGCTCTTTGCGCAGCTCGCTGATGCTCGCCACCATCGCATCGATGAGCGCTTCCGCGCCATCGTACTCGGGGGTAGGGATGGGTTCGGCCCGGGCGATGACTTCCGGCCCGGAGCAAATTCCGATCTTGACCGAGGTGCCCC
>CAZKYJ010000497.1:313-4594 GCA_964556355.1 uncultured Verrucomicrobiales bacterium
CTACCGCTTTCTGTTGGTCCTGGCTCATGATGCGTGCGTGTTTGGTGTGCTAATTGGTTTGGCTGCTAAGATGAGGATGGTTGAGGTTACCGATGATTCGCAACCCTTCCAGAGTAAGATTTTCGTCCACCGCTTCAATCTGCGGAATTCTGTCGGAAATCAAGGACGCATACCCGCCGGTGGCCACCACGCGCAGCGGTGCCCCGTCGTCCACCACCATCGACTGGCGGAGCTGCTCGATGATCTCCTTCACCAGACCGCGATACCCGTAGACCGCCCCGGAGAGCATGGCATCCCGCGTCGATTTTCCCACCACGGAAGCGGGCTCGGCAAGATCGATCTTCGGGAGCAAGGCGGTGCGCTGAAACATGTAGTCGGTCATCACCTCCAACCCCGGAGCGATGACCCCACCGACGTAGGCCCTGTCGGCAGAGACGATGTCGAAGGTCACCGCCGTCCCGAAATCCACCACCACTCCGGGCACGTCGTAGAGCCCGGCCAGCGCCGCCGCGTTGGCCAGCCGGTCCGGTCCGATGCTCGCGGGATCCGGGTAGTCGATGCGCAATCCCAGATCCAGACCGGGACCGATCTCCAGTACTTCGGCGATGTCGCCGAACGCCTCGTGCACCAGGACCGACCTTTCCGGGACGACCGAGCAGAAGACCACGCGCTGCGGCGCCTCCGCCACCGCCCCTCGCAGCGCCTCCGCCGTCAGCAGGGAGGTCGCGAGCGAGCGCTTTCCCCCACCCACCCCACGCTGGAGATCGCGGCAGGGGGCAAGCTTCGTTTGCGAGTTGGAAATGTCGATCAAGAGAACCATCGCGCCCCTCCCATACCGCTTACCCCGCCGTCGATCATCCGAAAATATGGATGTGCTAGCCGGACTACCAATCCGCGGACCCGAACTCCCGCGTCCCCTGGTTCTCCACGGATCCGATGTCGAACGGCGCGGATGATTTCACGGGGACACACGCGTCCCGGACGCAGAGCTCTAAGGCCTGTCCGAAGTGCTCGGGCTGGAGCCAGAACGCGAGGGTCACCCGGCTTTCCCGGCCCGCGGGGATCGTCGGCGGGAAATCTCCCGCCAAGAAAAACGGATCGACCTCGCTCCCGTCCGCCGCGCCGAGCCGGATGTCCGGCGGGGTCGACGCGAGTTCCGTGCCACCGCGGTTATCGTAGACGATCGTGAGGTCGAGCTTGGCGTTCCCGTAGTCCCGGGTCAGCTGCCGTGCGACGATGCGCAGCCGCGGTTCCAAGTCCCCGTCCCGGGCGCCCCCCCCACTGTCCGAACGACCGGTCGAGGACGTCACGATGACGTATCCCGCCAGACCGAGAAGGAGGACGAGGACGATCCAGACCTCGATGCGTTTGAAGATGGCCATACATCGCGGAACTACGCCGGGGCGCGCACGCCCGCAAGCGGGCACAAAAAAAGCGGCGGGGGATCGCTCCCCCGCCGCCGCGAACCTTCCGGCGTAAAGCCGGATGGAATAGTGATCCCTAGTGGGCCTGGATGTCGTAGGCCGGTGCGCCGTGCTCGGCCACGTCGAGACCTTCGGACTCTTCCTCCGCGCTGACGCGGACACCGATCGTCACCTTGAGGATGATGAAGAGGACCAGCGAGAAGACGAAGGCGGCGGCACCCACGGCGAAGACGCCGACGAGCTGCCCCACGATGGTGAAACCCGAGTCGGTCGTGTCAAAGAGCGCGCAGGCGAGGATCCCCCAAACGCCGCAAACACCGTGCACCGAGATGGCGCCGACCGGATCGTCGATCTTGATCTTGTCGAAGAACAGGACCGAGACCACCACGAGGGCACCAGCGATGAGACCGATCACCATGGAACCCATGGCGGAGACGATGTCAGCGTTCGCGGTGATCCCCACGAGCCCGGCGAGGAATCCGTTGAGGGTCATCGAAAGATCGGGCTTCTTCAGGAGGATCCAGGAGATCGTCATGGCACCGATCGCCCCGGCACAAGCGGCCAGCGCGGTGGTGGTGAACACGAGGCCGAGCGGCCCCGGGGCGGCCGAAAGAACCGACCCACCATTGAAGCCGAACCACCCCAAGAAGAGGAGGAACACGCCGATGGCGGCGAGGGGCATGCTGTGGCCAACGATCGGCTTGATGCCGTTCGGGGTGTATTTCCCGGCGCGCGGTCCGAGGACGATGACGCAGGCGAGTGCCGCGAAACCACCGAAAGCGTGAACGACGGCGGAACCGGCGAAGTCTTTGAAGCCCGCTTCACCATTGAGGCCGCCCATCCAGCCACCGCCCCAGTGCCAGGAACCCACGACCGGGTAGGCGAGGCCGACGAGGAGAACGGCGAAGATCATGAAGGACGGAAGCTTGACGCGCTCGGCGACCGCACCGGAAACGATCGTGGCGGCCGTCGCGGCGAACATCGCCTGGAAAATGAAATCACCGTAGCCGGTCATGGCAAGAGAAACCCCGCCGTAGCCGAAGGTGTTGCCCCCGTCAGCATTGAGATCCCCGATCGGTCCACCGATACTAAACCAGCCATTGAAATCGCCGGGATAGTGGGTGTTGAAACCGATCAGCGCGTAGGTGATGAGGCCGATCGCGATAATGAACGAGTTCTTGAAGAGGATGTTGACCGTGTTCTTCGACTGGGTCAGCCCGGTCTCTAGCGAGGCAAAGCCGAGGT
This sequence comes from uncultured Verrucomicrobiales bacterium, assembly GCA_964556355.1. Taxonomy (GTDB): domain Bacteria; phylum Verrucomicrobiota; class Verrucomicrobiia; order Verrucomicrobiales; family DEV007; genus CAZKYJ01. Next base: position 2,983 of record CAZKYJ010000497.1, read on the forward strand.
GCATGATGAACACCAGCGCCGCAGCGATGCATGTCCAGAGCATCGAGATCGTGAAGAAATCGAAAGCGTAGGCATAGTCACCCTGCTCGGCCACGAGCGCATCGTAGTCCGCCTTCAAGGCGACATCAGGATCTTCCTCCTCGGCGGCGGCCTCCGCTTCGGCGGCCGGGGCCGGATCATCTTGGGCGAGCGCGACGAAGTCGCCCCCGGCGTAAACCATGGCCACCGCCATCACGACGAGAGCGAGCAGCCAGCTTTTCAGTTTCATTGTATTCATAGTTCGTGTTGGCCCCGATGCATCGGGATCGGCAGTGGTTATGTCAGGTTGTTGGTTGTGATGTTTTTCGTTGGTCGGGTTCAGGGGTGGAACCTGCTGCCTCGTGGTTGGTCGCCCAGCCATGTCGGCACGAGCGAGCCCCAGAAAAGCAGAGCCCGTGCCAACTTCGCCCTGACTGTCGAAAAACTTCCGGCCGCGTGGTGTGCTAACCCGTTGAGCGACGGTGGGAAGCGCGTGCCCGGCTAGGCGCGCGGGTGCGCCGCCTCGTAGGCACGGCGGGCGCGGTCGCTGCTCACGTGGGTGTAGATCTGCGTCGTCGAGAGGCTGGAATGCCCCAGCAATGCCTGCACGGCGCGGAGGTCGGCACCGTTGTCGAGCAGGTGGGTGGCGAAGCTGTGGCGGAGCTTGTGGGGGGTCGCCCGCACTTGGATCGACGAGGCGGCGAGGTATTTGTCGAGCAGGTCACCGATGGCGCGGGCGGTGATACGGCGGCGGAGCTTGCTGAGGAAAAGCGGACCGTCGAGCGGCGGGCGCGCCTCCCCCCGGTAGCGCGCGACGGCCGCCAAGGCGTGCGAACCGACCGGGCAAACGCGTTCTTTACTCCCCTTCCCGATGACCCGGACGGTCTCACCGAAAATGTCGAGGTCGCGCCCGTTCATCGCCGCCAGCTCGGAGATGCGCACGCCCGTGCTGTAGAAAAGTTCGAGGATGGCCGCGTCGCGCGCCGGGAGCCACCCGGGTGCCTGCTTGGGCAGCTCCATGTGGAGGGGCAGGGCCAAGAGTTCCTCGATCTGGGAGATCGTCAGGACGACGGGGAGTTTCTTCTCCAACTTCGGAAGCTGGACGTCGATGAGCGGGCTCTTGGCCAGCCCACGCCGTTGGCAGAGGAACCGGTAGAAGCTGCGCAGGGCGGCGAAATGCAGCCGGATGGTCGCCCGCGCCATCCCCGCCTTCATCAGGTCAAAAAGGTAGCGCCGGAAATCGTCCGCCCGGCAGGCATGCCATCCGGTGAATCGCTCCGCCTCCCGCACGAATCGCAGCAGTGCCGCCTCATAGTTGACCAAGGTTCGGGGCGAGGCACTCCGCTCCACGGCCATGAACTCCAAAAAGTCCTCGGCCAGGGGATCCAAGGTGTCTACCCGTTCATTCGCCATCCTTGATAAATAACATTCATTAGAAATATCACAATCGCGAGCTTCGGCGCTGGGTTCGCATTGACGCCCACCATTCGCCGCCCAAGGTGGCATACTTTTCTCATGGACTCCGAGCTGACGAAACGCATCATCCCCTGCCTCGACGTGACCGACGGGCGCGTCGTGAAGGGCACGAACTTCG
>CAZKYJ010000498.1:0-4584 GCA_964556355.1 uncultured Verrucomicrobiales bacterium
GGTCCTGGTTGAGGGAAGTGACGGAGGCGTCGTCGTCGGTGGGCACCAGCCCCTCGACGATCACGACGTGGGCTTCGGCGGTCGTCGTTTCCGCCGACTCCACGACCCGGCTCAGGAGCTGATCCATGCGGCCGCTGCTGGCGAGGCCCTCGGCTTCGGCTAGCGGGATCGGCACCGGCGGCTGCAGGCGCGTCGTCTCCCTGACAAAATGGGTCGAGCGCTCCGGCCCGGTGCCCCGCCCCTCCTGTTGGCCGATGGGCTTGAGGAAGGCCACGGGGACGCCGAGACGGTCGAAGGCACGTACCAGACCCAACGCGACGGTGGTGAGCCCGCAGTGCCGGTTCGCGGGGGCGAGGAAGAGGAATTTCTTAGTCATATGAGTGAAAATCGCGGGCTCAGGATGCCACGAGCTTGGATGTCTCGAGGGCGATCATCCACTCCTCGTTGGTCGGGACAACGACGGCGCGCAAGCCCGCCGAGCCCTCCCGGGTGATCGTCCCGCCCGAAGTTCGACCGTGGGCGGCATTGCGGGCTTCGTCGAGCTCGGGCCGGAGGACACCGAGGTGACCGAGCGTCTTCGCTCGCGCGGCGGCCATATTTTCGCCGATTCCGCCGGTGAAGACGAGGGCATCCGCCCGGTCGAGACCGGCGGCCATGGACAAAGTTTTCTGGGCGAGCCGGTAGCAGAAAACGCCGATAGCGAGGGCGGCCCGGGCTTCCCCCGCTTCCGCGGCCTCGGCGATCGTGCGCATGTCGTTGCTCGTTCCCGAAATCCCGAGGAGCCCGCTACGCCGGTTCAGCGCGTCCGTGATCTGATCGAGGTCCATCCCGGTCTGTGTGGCGATGAAGCCGTGGAGGTTGGGATCGACGTCGCCGCTCCGCGTTCCCATGACGAGCCCCTCCAACGGGGTGAGACCCATGCTCGTCTCCACACTCTTCCCGTCGCGCACCGCGCAGGTGCTGCAGCCGTTGCCGAGGTGGGCGACGATGACCTGGCAGTCGGCCACTTCCCTCCCGAGCAATCGGGCAGCCTCCCGCGAGACGAAATGGTGGCTGGTGCCGTGGAAGCCGTAACGCCGGACCTTGTGCTCGGAGTACCACTCGTAGGGGACGGCGTAGGTGAAGGCATGCTTGGGGAGCGTCTGGTGGAAGGCCGTGTCGAAGACCGCGACGTGGGGAAGTGTCGGGAAGACCTCCATGGCCGCACGAACCCCGACGAGCGCACCCGGGTTGTGCAGCGGTGCCAGTGGCGTGCACTCCTCGATCTTGGCGATGACGTCCGTGTCGATGACCGTCGGACCGCTGAAAAACTCGCCCCCGTGCACGACGCGGTGGCCGACCGCCGCGATCGTGCCCTCCACCGCGCAAAGCTCCAGCAAGCGCGCGAGCGCCTTGGCGTGCCCGGCACCGGGTGACGGCTCGGTGGCCACCCCGGCGCTCAAGGTCGCCCCGTCCGTCCCCAACCGGTCGCCGAGCCCCTTCGCCACCGTGTCGCCCGTCGCGGGATCGATGACCGCGAGCTTGAGCGACGAACTCCCACAATTGACCACTAGGATTAGATTGTCTTGCATCTTTTCGGGAGTCTCCCACCCGAGCGAGATCACGCAAGGAATTCTTCGTCGCGTTCTCGCTGCTCGCTGAGGAAGGCCATCAGGATGACCCAGAGGCAAAGGGCGAGGCCGAACATCGGCACCTGCAACAGCGGGGGAAGGCAGTAGATGATCGTCACCAGAGGGATCCACACCCCCCAGCAGGCGACCAGTGTGGGCACGACCGCTTCGCGATAGTAGCGGATGGTGAACAAGTCGCCCATCCGTCGGAGGCGGTAGCCGCGGTCCTTCCACGCGTAGCACCAAACCGTGACCGGGGCGGCGAACAGGGGATTGTAGACGAACTGGTCGATGAGCACCTTCGGCAAGACCACGGAGAACCTCGCCGCCTCGCCGAACCAGGCGCCCTGGCAGCGGTAGAAAAAATCGACCACCGCGCCCATCGCCCCCCAAAAGACGATCCCGAACACGAAGTTCGAAAGATTCCCGCGCCGCAAGCGCCCTCGCTGAAAAACGAGGACGCGCAGGATCTCCGGCGCCAGACCCCCAGCGATCACCGCGACGAGAACCGAGAACCCGTAGCCCCACGCCGCTTTCAGCGCCGCCAGCCCCTCGAGCGAAGCCCGCAGATCCGCCGACAAATAATAGGCGAGAAGCAGCGCGAGCATCGCCGCCTGGACGACGGCTCCCGGCACCAGGTTCGCGCGGGCGGCGCGGAGTCCCGCCGCCCAAGGCGGCTCGTGGGGAGATCCGTTGTTGCGCACGGCCCGAGTGTGCAGCGGGATTGCCCCGCGGACAAATAGCCTACGGTACGGTCGCTCGGATCCGGTGGAGCCGGTCTCGGGCGGGCGCCTCTACCCGGAAGCGGATGGTCGAGGTCGCACCGTCGCCATTGTTCACCTGCCCGTCGTACTCGACACCGCCCCCGCTCCACGAACCGAGGGCATCGGAGATCTCGGCCGAAAAATCCACGCCTTCGATGATCGTGCGGATCGGGTAGCTGATGCGCGACTCGGACGGGGTCAGCGAGGCCTCCGCGACCGCCCTCGACGCCGGATCTGCGGGGTCGGTGCCCGCGAGCATCTCCAACAGGTTCACCACCCCGTCCAGATCATCGTCGAGCGCCAGATCGACCACCCCGTGGGCGGTCATCCAATCGGAGTGCTTAAACGCCTCGTGCGCCCCCGGCGTCCCGCCGGGGAGGCGGCTGCTGCGCCAGCGGATGGGATCGGTCGGCTCGGGGTGGGTTTCGGGAGCGGCGAGGACGAGGCTATAGCCGTCGCCATCGGCGCTGATCGGCCACGGGCGACCGGTCCCGTAGCTGAACGAGGTGATCGTGGCGCCCCCGGCGTCGATGATGGCGATGGTCTCGCCGCCATTGGAAAGCTTGTTGGCATCGCCGACGCCGTAGGAACCGGCCACGGGGAGAGCGTTCCCGTAGCGCTCGGCAAAGGCGGCCGCATTGCGGACGACGAGGACGAAACCGAGCGGTGGCAAGGTGGTCACCGCGCCCGCGGTGAAGTCGAAGGGGATGCCGTTGACGATCCGCACGCCGGCGAGATCGACCGTCATGGTCGCGCTCGTGTTGTGGAGCTCGAGATACTCGAAATCGTCGTTGTCGGCGAACGCGCTGCCCGCTTGTGGAGCGGGCGGGTTGTACATGATCTCGGAGATGACGAGGTTGTCGGCGCTTCCCGGGACGACGCTCCCGGTGCCCTCGACCGTGATCGAATCCGTGCCGATCAGCTGGCCTTGCAAGTTGTAGGCCTCCAGGGTGATCGTCTGGGAGCCGGGCACGATCGGGACGGTGACCTCGAAAGTATTCGTGTCGATCCATGTGACGGGGAGCGCGCCGCCGCCGGCCAGGCGGATCTCCCTGACGTCCACCCAGCCATCGCCCGTGATGACGATGCTGCTAGCGCCGCTCGTGGCGCCGTCCGGGGTGGTCACGTTGAAATCGACCGGTGGGATACCGCTGTTGATCAGGTTCCTTACGAACGCCTCACGGCTGCTGATGTAGCCGGAAAACGAGGAGAGGTTCTCGCCGGGGAGGAAGCAGCTGTAGTGGGCAAGCCAGCGATCCATGTAGGCTGTGTTGAAAGCGATGTCCATGACATCGAGGAGGTGCCCGTAGTAGGCGCGTCGGTTGGCCGGGAGCGTCAGCAGCTTGCTGAGGTCCCCGTTGGTCGAGATTCCCGTATTCGCACCTTGCGAGGCTGAGAAATCCATGTCCCAGGGGAAATACAACGCCTTGCCGTCCGACGGGCGAACGTAGAGCTGCATGTTGTGCTGCGATCCGGTGCCGTAGTTGTCACCCACCCCAAACAACACGGGGATGGTGAAGGCGCGGAGCCACTGGTCGATATCCAAGCGCGCGGCGGTATCCTGGTGGAACGAACCGTTGGTGGACTGCCCGATCGCCGTCACGGCGTCGATCAGCAGCGGGTAGTTGTCCTCGTCGCGATTGTTCTTGATGAGCCAGTGCCAGCGGTAGAGTTCCGGGTCGGCGCCCAGGTTGCGCACCGGCACACCGACCACGTTGTCCGGCTGGGGCCGCTTCAATCCCTCGGGACCCCCACCTTCCGTCGTCGTCGGGTAGTAGATGAGCTCGTATTCCCAGGTCGTGCCATCGCCGCCGTCCGCGTACTGGTTATCGAGAAACTCGTCGTCGAACCGCGCCTTGAGGAGCATGGCCGAGCTGGTGTGCACCGATCGTGGGGCGATGACGTGGATGAGGTCGTCCATCATTGTGGGCACGTCGCCCGCACGGTTGGCCACGTGTTTGACCATGATCTCCTTCTGGCTGAACTCGGCACCCGCTCCCGAGCGGTCGACCGCCACTTTGTCGTGCGCCCCGAGGAATCTCCGGTCGGCGGGGAATGCCAGGTTGAACCCGACGCGCACATCGACGGAACGTCCGCGCTCGCTACCTTTGAGCCGCACGCCGCAACCGTAGTAAATCTCGCTCTCGTTGTAGATGACGGTCGCCTCCATGCGGTCGTCGCTCATGACATTGGTGACGGTGTGGAGCAGG
>CAZKYJ010000499.1:0-2169 GCA_964556355.1 uncultured Verrucomicrobiales bacterium
CGCCGCCGCCAAAACCACCACCACTAAATCCTCCGCGATGGCCTCCTCGGCCGGCGCCCGACAGGAGGAGAAAGAAGAAAAGAGTTGGATGGCGAAAGAACAAGTACGCCATGAGTAGAAAAAACAGGATTCCCAGCAAGCCCCCAAAGGGCCTTACCTCTCGGGATCGGCTGCTTTCGATCGGGGGTGGAGCCAACCCGGCGGTCCCCTCAATCGTGACTCCATACTCCTCCGCGCTGGCAGCGACCAGTGCAGCGCTGGTCTGGAGCAGAGCGGTGGAGTAGTCGTTTTGCCTCAGACTCGGGATCGCGTACTGGTCGAGAATTCTGCCGACCCGGCCGTCGGGGAGGAATCCTTCCACACCGTATCCGGTGGCGATAAAGACCCTTCGCTCCTCAATGGCCAGGGCGACGACGATTCCGCGATCTTCATCCCTTCGCCCGACTCCCCAGTCTTGCCCCACCCGCACCGCGAAGTCCTCGATGGGCTCCCCTTCGAGACGGGGTACCGTGACGACCACGATGGCCACGCCCGTTTTATCAAAAAGCTCCTCGTGAAGCCGCTCCATGGTTTGAATGTGCTGAGTGGAGAGGACTCCGGCCAGGTCTTGGACGGAGCGATCGCCGGACGGGGGGAGCTCGGCTTGAGCGGCCGCTGTTTCGACCAACCCGGTGAGTGACAGCACGAGGGCAAGAAAAGATCGCTTGAGTCCGGGCTCCATGGATCCAGTCACGGCCGGCTCAGTTTATCGCGGATAGGAAGGATCGGGCCAATTCGGGACTCTGCCGGGCAGGTGAAGCCCAATCGCGAAGACAAGTGGGTGGAGGAGAAAAGGGCGGTCGGTTGTCGGCTGCGCGGCGAGCTCACGACTATCCGGAGCGGGCCGCCGCGGTCTGGACCAAGGAGAGGATGGGTCCGGTTTCGGCCGCCTCATCGAGAGTCTGGATTCGGGCCGCCAGGTCTTCTACCTCGCGGCGGTCAAGCATCGGTTCGACGGCCCTCCGAAACTTGGCGATCGCGTCATTCCACCCAAATTTGCTCTCGGCGTCGCCGGCGGGGTGGAGCACCTCGAGAGCCCATCGCCGGCCGCCGACTCGGGCTTCGACCCGGGCAGGCCAGATGCGCGGGTAATAAGTGTTGAGCTCCGGCGTCGACTCGACGCGGATCCGAGCCATGAGCCCCCGCAGCTCGTCATTCACGTAGGGCGGTGTCCGGCGAACATCAGCGAGCCGCTCGGGAGCGATCACGGCCAGAGCGGCTTGGTACTGCGCGCTGAGGATGGAGGCGATGCGCGTCTGGGGGACCTGTGGGTGGTCGATAACGGTGCGTTGTGTCGCTGGGACCCACACCACAATCTCCTCGACAGACGGTGCGTCGAGTCGGTGAGCCTTCGCGAGCCGGCGGCACGCTTCGACGGCAGCGAGCGCCTGGCGTGCAATCGGATAGGGCTTGAGCCCCACCTGCTCCAACCGAAAGCTCTCCCCCAAATCACTGAGCAGCGGCTCCGGTGACACGTGAACGCCTGAGAGTTGGTAACGACACCGTTCGAGCAGATCGGCGGCACCGAGCATGCCGGCGCGTGCCGCTCGAACGGCCAGCACCCCATTCCCTGCAGCCGCCCCAAGCGTCAACCAGCGCGATGTCGTCGGCGAGCCGGGACGAATCGGTGTACCGGTAGCAAACGCCAGAGCCGTGGCCAAGGCGCCCGATGTTTCCGAGGCTCGAAGCCGATACGCGCGGGCGGCGGTGGCGGCGCTTGCCAGGGAAGCGGCAAACCGGGTAGGCCAAACGTGTTGACCGAGCAGCGCGGGGCCCTCGATCGCCAGCCCGAGACGGATCAGGAGCTCATATCCAATAGCAATGGCTGAAAGCAGAAGGCGCGGCGAACTGAGGTGGCCGGCCGAGGCGAGCGCCAACGAGGTTGGCACCACGACCGACCCGGGTGTGGTGCACGACTCGAGATGGATGTCATCCATCTCGGGGGAACGCGCCGCCGCCGAGCTCGCGAGGATTGCAGTATCGAGGCCCGCTCGCAGCGAATATCCGGGCACCACGCTTCCGCGAGGATCGGCGTCCCGGGCCGCGAGCTTGCCGGTGGCGATTCCTTCGTCGGTCCGCGCACCGGCGAGCACCGCGCCTATGGAGTCAAACAGATGCAGTTTGAGCCGG
>CAZKYJ010000499.1:2179-3687 GCA_964556355.1 uncultured Verrucomicrobiales bacterium
CGGTCAAGTGACTTCGAAGCCAGGCTGGTGAGAGCGAAGTCGTGAACGAACTCAGCGATTGACTCGAGCGTCGTCATGACGAGTCTGAGGAAACGGCTCCCATCTTGGCTCGCAGACGGGCAGTGGTCACCACGTCGACTTCAAGCGTCTCGGATTTCAAAACCACCCCGTAGTCGCGCCGAGCACATTCGATGGACACGTATCCCTCGAGGACATCCCAGCGCACCTTCTCGGGATCGCGCTGGAGTGGATCGCCCCAGCCGCCGCCGCCGGCGGTGACGATGACGGCTTCAGTGTCGGCAGGCACGAGGTGTCGGATCAGGTCGACATGTTTGAATGACCTTTCACCGGGCAGCCGCAGCAAGCTATCGGAAGGCAGCCCCGCCCCCCCGCCGTTCAATCCCCAAGGTGGAAACTGCCGGCGCCCGGTATCGGCCAACGTCCAGCTGCCCTCCACCCGGCCCCTCACCTCCGTCTCCAGGCCGAGCCCTCCGCGGTACTTGCCGGCGCCACCGGAATCGGGGCGAAGGGCTCGACGGGTCACCACCACTGGCCACCTGCGCTCCATTTTTTCCACCGGTGCGTTGCGCACGTCCCCCTGACAGATCGATACCGCCGCCGACTCACCGTCTTCCCAAGGCCGCGCTCCCCAACCGCCACCTTCGATGCTCTGGGTGACGAAACGCTCGCCGGTACCGGGATCGGTTCCGAAAAAAACGACCGTGCCGCCCAGGACACCGAGATGTGCGGCTGGAATTTTGTCCGGGAGCGCCGGTGCGAGGGCCTTGAAGATGGTGTCCACCACTGTCGGGAGGGCTCGCCCCCAAGCGGCCATTGGAGCGGGATATTCGGCCATCATGAAGTTGCCCTCTTGGATTTGGATCCTGAGCGGCCTGAACGTTCCTTCGTTGACCGGGCTATCGGGCGTGGTGATCGCTTTGTAGGCGATGACCGGAGCCGCCAGGGTCCGGCTGTTGATGGGGGCGCGGCGCTGCAACGAGCACTCGGTCAAGTCGATGGTCATGTCGCTTCCTTTGATCTCGACCCTTATCTTGATCTGCACCGGTTCGTTGTCGTCGAGGGGATGACCGGCCAGTTGCGACTCGGCCCGATACTCGCCATCTGGAATCCGGCTCACCACTGCACGGCAGCGAGCTTCGCTCTGCTCGAAGATACGCTCGATCGCCTTTTCCACGACCCCACGTCCATAACGCCCGAGAATCTCCGCCAGCCGCTTTTCGCCCAGCCGACAGGCGGCGATCTGCGATCGCAGGTCGCCCATCGACGAGTCGGGATGGCGTATGTTGTCGCTGATGAACCGCCACACCTTCTCGTCGAGCCGACCCGCCTCGTAGAGCTTGATCTGGTCGAGCTGCAATCCCTCCATCCAAGGGTCGAGCGCGTTGGCGGCACTGAATCCGGTGCTGAGGCCACCCACGTCGACCCAGTGGGCCCGGTTGACCGCGAACCCAAACAGCCCATGGTCACCAAAGCAAGGCGTGTAAATC
>CAZKYJ010000499.1:3697-4573 GCA_964556355.1 uncultured Verrucomicrobiales bacterium
GTGATGACGACGTCACCCGGTCGGAATCCTTCGATACCGTACCGCTCAACGCCATCCTTGATGACCACACCGAGGTCGGAGACGAAGTGCGAAACGCCCCCAACATTTTGCGCCAGGAGGCGTCCTCTGGTGTCCAAAAGTCCACAGCAGTAGTCGCGAACCTCATAGAGCATCATGTTGAAGGAGGCCCGTTGCAGGACGTACGACATCTCGTTGGTAATGGCCGGCAGGACATTTCGGATGACTTCCAACGTGACAACGTCAACCGATTCGAGCCCTCCCTTGGCCGTCATGTCAGTGCCCTCGCACCTTAATGATGAGCTCGCCGGTCCTTGCCACGGTGGCACGGTCGCCCGGGAAGAGAATGGTGGTGCTGCCGTACTCCTGGATCACCGCCGGTCAATCGATGCGGGCGCCTGCCGGCAACTTTTCGCGTTGATGTATCGGAGACTCGATGGGTCTGTTGCCGCTTTCGAAGAAGACCGGTCGTGTGCCCGCCGGGGGCTCGCCACTTCTGGACGGCTCGACATTCAGAAGGTTTCGATCCTCCTGACGGCCCACGGCGGTCACCCGAACGTTGACGATTTCGAGCGGCCGCTCGTTGTCCCGGTACCCGAACTGACGCTGGTGGTTCTCGTTGAAAGCGGAGTGAATCGTCTCTTTCGCGCCGCGGGCGAGAACATCGGGAGTGACAACAATCGGGAGCGCGAAGTCTTGACTAGCATAGCGGACCTCCAGGATCCGCCGAAACTCCATGCGGGGCTCAGCAACTCCTTCGTCGAGGAGCCGCTGCCGTCCCTCGCCTACGAGGCTGTCTGCAACTCGGCTTAGCTGATTGAAGTCCGCTTGGTCGAGCTCCTTGTAATACGTCCGAAC
>CAZKYJ010000500.1:0-4566 GCA_964556355.1 uncultured Verrucomicrobiales bacterium
GCCGCGCCGAGCGCCATGCACCGATCTCTCGCCCCATGCGAATCGGGATCGTGGGCGGGGGGATGCCACCATCCGCATAGTGGACGGTGTAGGTGCCGACCGCCTCGCCCGTCGGGCTGGAGAACGCGGTGGCGTGCAAGAAGTTGAGCGCGGTGGCGGGGTGGCCGTAGTCGATGGCCGGGGCGGCATCCGGGTAGTAGGGGCGGGGGAAGCCGTTCCGCTTATCTTCCATCGATCGGCCGTTAAGCTGGGCGATGGCGCGGGCGTCGAAAGAGATTCCCCCAATCTGTTGCAGGCCGGCCTCGAATTTCGGACTGAAAGTGATGTTCTCGTAGGCATCGAGCCACGGATCGCCGGCGATGGCGGTGTAGGCGGCAGAAAGATCGAGGCAAGCGTCCGGAGTATTCGGCAGGCGCGGCGCCACCCGCTGGCGCGGGGGCAGTTTTGACAATGGCCCCTCCTGCCCGAGGAGGGGGGCACTGAGGTAGGGGAACGGCATCACTTCGCGAAAGAGACACTCCCAGTAGTCGCCCGTGGTGTAGGCGGTTCCATCGTAGGCGAAGTTGACGCGATTCTTCGTGCTGCGCAGGTGCTTCAGGCAGGTGAAGAGGGGAACCTTGTCCCCCACGGGTGTCAGGCGGACGTTCTCTTTGGCGGCGCGGCCCGTGTTGTGGGCGTCCGGGCTCTCCTTCTCGGGATCGATGAAGAATTCGTAGATGTAGGTCGTCGTCGGGTCACCCTCGAAGGTGTCGTAGAACCCATCGCGTCCGGAAGAATAGTCACCGGAGGCGCGGGCGAGCGGGCAGACGAGCAGCGAGGTGTCGCTGATGAACTCGGGGACGAGTTCGCCGAGCCGGTAGGGAAGCCTCCGCTCCCGGGCCTTGAAAGCCATGACGGCTTCGTGGACGAACTGGCCCTGATGGATGCATTCGGCTTCAGCATCCGCCCCGTCCGCCGCCTGGGCGGAGGAGCGGGGCGGTGCTACCAACCAACAAAGAGCCACCGTCCAAAGTCCCAGGCGGTGCACGGGCGTCACGGCGAGTAGCTGGAACTCAAACTGGAACTAGAACTGGAACTGGAACTCGAGCTTGAGCTCGACGGGGGCGGCCAGGTGGACGACGGGATGTTGTAGTCCGAGGAGGAGGATGACGACGAGGGATCGGTCGCCGTCTCCAGGGCTCTGGTGCTGGAGGCAGGGATGCCTTCAACGGAGAAGCCTTGGACGTAGCCGTCCTCTTCCTTGACCTTGATGCAGGCGCTGTCGATGTTGAACGGGGGGTTGGCAGACCGCTGGAGCAGAGTCTCGATGGCGAGTCGGGCGGCGAGGTAGCTCGCTTTGGCGGCCGGTGAATCCGGCTCTGCGCGGTAGGAGGCGAGCGCCTCGTTGAGCCGGCAGATCCGGCAGTGGACCGCGCAGCCAAAGTTGTGGAAGAACTCCTGCGGTGTGAGTGGATCGATGATGGGCACCACGGTTTCCGGCTTCCCCGCAAGGTGTGGGGAGAGGGGCAAGGGACCGTAGAGGGGAGGGGTCCAAGATGGTTGGTTGGGTTCGTGGTTCATATTGGGGAAATCGGGGGTCTCCCTCCTGTTATAGAAGATTCCGGAGCTCTGGGTAAAGGGAAAAATGACGGAATCTTCACCAGGGAGTTGCGGCGCTCTGGCGCGCCATCCCACCGGCGAGATAGAGCTCGATGGCGTCCGAGGCGTGGCGGGCCGTGATCATGTCCATGCAGCGGGGAAGGCCGCCCGCGACGACATCGGTGCAGAGGTTCGCCGGATCGTCTTTTTCATCACCATCGCCGAGCGGGACGGTGCGCAGTTTCCAGCAGCCTCCGGTGGCGCAGCAGGGGAGCGCCCCGACGGTGTGGAGGAACCGGTGGTGCGGGTAGGCCTCCCAGTGGGGGGGCTCGCGGCCGCCCGCCACGACGACGCAGGGCCGGGCCGCCGCGGGGGCGCCGGGGCGGACGGGGACGGCGGCCGCCAGGTGCATGAGGAAGGTGACCGGGCACAGCACCCCGTCGGAGTGGTAGACGAGACAGATGAGCGTCCGCAGATCTGTCTTGCCGCGGAGGTCGAGAACGCCGTCGAGCGGCGGATGGTAGTGGCCGCGCTCGCCCACCTGGACGAAGTTCACCCGCCCCCGGAAGTGGTCGACGACCTCCTGCCACCGCCGGCGGTGCCACCATTTGATCGTGAAATCGTATTTGCCGCCGCCGACGATGACCCAGTAGGGAACGTCTGCATTTCCAGTGTTCTCGGCGACCGGGGAAGGGCGTGCGAGCTCGTCGGCGGAGAGGTGGATATCTCCGCGGAATGCGGACAGGGCGATCTCGAGCCCGAGCGTCTCGTTGAGGAAAGCGATGAAGCCGCTGATGAAGTGGTGGGGTGCCGAATTGCTCCGGTGGATGAGTGGGTAGTGGCACTCGATGACCCGGGCGTCGGGGTCGCCGTCCGGGATCGGCGTGACGAGGGGGTTGTTCTCCCAGATTTGAGGGCACGGGCTGCGGACGTCCGTGAGATAGCGGCCGGGGTAGGAGTGGTGGAGGTCGCGCAGGGCCGCGGTGAGCATCAGGAGGTCACCGGGGCAGAGGCCGTTGGAGAGGATCAGCTTCTCCATGAGCTGGGCAGCGGGGGGACGTCCGCGCCGAGCGCGGGGCGCGGGCTGTCCGGCGGGATCTCGAGAGTGAAGCTGGCCCGGTGGATACCCGGCTTGCGGGCCGCCTTCCGCGCGGTGGTGAAGCGGACGTCGGTCACCATGAGGCCATCGAGGACGGGCTCGGCGAGGAACCCGACCGGGGCGCAGCGGTCCTCGAGGGCGTCGCGTGCCGCCCGCGCCCCGGCGAGCTCCCGCAGCGGAGCGGCGGCGTCACCGCCCGCGGAACGGGCTTTCGCGACGCGGGCGGTCAGCCGGTTGATCGCGTAGTAGGCGGCCAAGAACTCGAGCATGCGGGCACCGTCGTCGGTGGCGGGTGCGCCGGGAACCGAGGGGCGACCGTCGCAGAGCGGGAAATGTTCGGGCTCGAAATCGTGGTCGGTGCGGGGGTCGGTCATGGAGGGGGTGGGGTGTCGGCTTTCTTCTACCAGCCGAGCCCGAATCGGTCGAGCTCGGTCGCGAGGGCTTCGAGGTTCCAGGTGCGGACGGTGCCGTCGCCGACCAGGGTAGCGAGGTGGTGGCCATCATCCGAGAACGCCAGCGAGACGACCGCCCCCGAAGCGGAGATCGCCATGAGGCGACGCCCGTCGGCCAGGTTGAAGACGCTCGTGTCCCGCGTTTCCCGTGGCCACGAGGCCGTTGGCAACCGAGGCGGAAACGCCGCCGGTGAAGGTCGATGTCAGCGGGGTTTCCCATCGCTTTTGCCCGGAGGTGAGATCGATGGCGACCACGGCATTCTCGGCGACGGCGACGATCGCGGTGCCGGTGGCATCGAGGGAGAACTCGCTGACGTTGGCGGCGAGGGGCACCGGCTCGGAAGGCTCACCTCCGGTGGAGACCTGCGCCAGCTGACCGCCGGATCCGAGGGCGAAGGCCACGCTGCCGTCGCGGCCGAGGGCGAGCTTCTGGACGGGGAGTACGAGGCCGGCGTGGGGGATGGTGTCCGTCTGACCGTCCCGGTGGAAAAAGAGGACGCCACCGGCTTCGCCGATCCAGACGCCGGCGTCGAGGTCCGCGGCGAAGGCGCCCCCGCCGAGCTGCGGGTCGATGGTCGAGAGGTAGCGGAAATCCCAAGACGCCGAGTGGGTGCGGTCCAGCTCGTAGGTTCTCGGTCCGTTCCTCGAGCCGATGGCGAGCGGGTTGCCCGTCGCGTCGGCGACAAAGGCGAGCCCGAGGGTGAGCCTCCCGCGAAAGGCGAGCGTGTCCGCATCGAGGGCGGTGACGCCGTCGTCGGAAGCGGCGATGAGGGCGGCACCGCCGTCGGCGAAGTGGATGTCCCGGCAGTTTGGCGGCACGGTCGCCCGCTTGGCCACCGCGCTGTAGTAGTGCCGGTAGAGCTGGCGTCGCCCATTGGCGTAGTCGATGGCGAAGGCGCTCTTGGCCGGGCGCCCGGAGACCCCGGAGGCCGGGTTGTGGAGGGGCAGGGTGATGATATCGGCACCCTCCCGTCGGGAGACGGTGACCGCGCGGCGGGTGCGGTGCAGGAGCGCCATCTCGTCGGCGGCGGCGAGGTAGGCGAACGCGGCGACCCCGTCGGCGGGGGGCGCGACCGTGTAGGCGGGGCCGATGACCCGGCGGCCGTCCCGCCGCCCCCCGGCCAGATCCCAGACGGAGGGGGGCGCCTTCTCGCAGAGGACCGCGATCCGGTCGTCCGCGCTACCCCAGTCCAAGGCAGCGATGGTGTCCGGCACATGGAAGAACGAGTGGAGTTCGCCCGCGTCGAGATCCCAGACGAGAACGTGGTGACTGTCGGGCGAGGCGGCGGCCAGGAGGTTCCCGGCGGGGTTGGCCGAGAGCAGCGTGGGGACGCGCGAGAACGGAAAGACCTTGTGCCGGAGGGCGAGCTTCGTGCCGTCCCGGACGACCTCGATCGTCCCGTCCGGAAGGATTTCGGCGGCGGGCGGATCGGCGGG
>CAZKYJ010000501.1:0-4555 GCA_964556355.1 uncultured Verrucomicrobiales bacterium
CTACACGCTCGACGGGTCGCCCGTCACCGAGGCATCACCGGCCTACAGCGCGGCGCTGACCCTCACGTCCCGCACCCATCTGCGGGCGCGGGTCTTCCACGGAACCTCCGGGCCGGAGGCGGGAGCGGTGTTCCTCCGGGCCTCCCCCGACGTGGTGGGATTCACCTCGAACCTCCCGGTGGTCGTGCTCGATACCGACGGGGCGATCCCGGGGACGAACTCCCCTTCGCTCACCGGGAGCCACACCTTTGTTTTCGACACCGACCCCGCCACCGGACGAAGCGCGGTCGATGGGACGGGAGCCTACGTCGGGCGCTCGGGCCTGCGCGTGCGCGGGCGCAGTTCGGCGAATTTCCCGAAGCAGCAGTTCAAATTCGAGACCTGGGACGCGGACGGCGCAGAGCAAAACGCCTCCCTCCTCGGCATGGGCGGCGAGTCCGACTGGGTGCTCAACAACCCCTACACGGACAAATCGCTCATGCGCAATGCCCTGACCTACGCGACCTGGGCGGAATTCGGGCGCACCTCCGTCGACACGCGCTTCGTCGAGGTCTTCCTCAACCGCGACCAGGACGCCGAAGTCACCTATGCCGATGACTACGCGGGCGTCTACCTCTTGGTCGAAGCCATCGACATCGACGACGACCGGGTCGATATCCAAGAGCCGGAAGACACCACCGATCCGAACACGATCACCGGAGGCTACATCATCGAGACCGGCAACGCCGACTCCCAGCAGTTCACCACCACCGGCAGCGGCCGGTCGGTCGCCCACCGCTTCAAGGATCCGAACCTCGAAAGCCTGAACACCGTGCAGCGGGCGTGGATCGATGACTACATCCAACGGTTCGAGGAGGCGCTCTACGCAGCGGACTTCCAGCACCCCACCACCGGTGAGCACTACTCGGAGCTGACGGACGTCGCCTCGCAGGTCGACTACAAGATCATCCGGGAGTGGTCGCGAAACTTTGATGGCGGGAGCCAGTTCTCCTTTATCGACCGCGGCGGGAAGCTCGTCATGAGCCCGGTCTGGGACTACAACTGGGCGCTGGGGAACGTCAACTACGCCGAGGGGGACGACCTTCCCGGCTACCGCACCGATGGCTGGAACCGCTCGTTCACCGCCAACGTCAACGGCTGGGCGCCGTGGTGGCTCCGCTTCGAGGAAGACCCCGACTGGTGGCAGGCCTTCATCGACCGCTGGAGCGACCTGCGCGAGACCGTGCTCAGCGATACCGCCGTCGGCGCAGCCATCGAGGCGCGCGCCTCCCTCCTCGAGGCCGAGGCCGCCGCCCGCAACTTTCAGCGCTGGCCCGTGCTCGGGCAGTTTACCGTCATCAGCCCTCCCGGCTGGCAGCAGCGGACGACCTACCGCTCGGAAATCGATTACCTCCGCGACTGGCTCGTCGGGCGGTCGGCATGGATCGACGACCAGTTCCCCGCGCGGCCGGTTTTCGTCCCCGCCGGGGGTGAGGTCACCGGTGACGCCCCTGCCCGCGTCATCCCCGCCGAGGGCGAGCCGACGATTTACTACACCACCGACGGCAGCGACCCGCGCTTGCCCGGCGGCAGCATCAACCCGACCGCCACGGCCGTCGCCCCAGGCGGAGGCACGGTCACCGACGCCCTCGTCGCCGCCGATGGCCCGGTCACCGCCCTCCGCCCCACCTCCCCCTCGCCCGGGCCGACCGCGTGGACGGATACCGGATTCGACGACAGCGGCTGGGTCTCCGGCACCGGGGGTGTCGGCTACGAGAACTCGGCCGCCGACTACGCGGGCTACATCGGCACGGCCGTCGGACACTTCCCCGGCATCCAGCCGACGAGCATCTACGCCCGGTTCCGCTTCGAGGTGGCCGACCCGGCCGCCTACCACGAGCTGGCGCTGCGCGTCCGCTATGACGACGGGTTCGCCGCCTACCTCAACGGTGCTGAGATCGCGCGGCGGAATGCCCCGGCGGTGCTGGCGTGGAATTCCGCCGCCACGGCTACCCACCCGGCCGATGAGGCGAACTTCCCCTTCGAGGTCATCTCGCTCGATCCGGGAGATCTCGCCGCCGGGGCGAACGTCCTCGCCATTCACGGGCTGAACGTCGGCACCCCGAACTCCGGCAATACCGGCAGCCCCGATTCCGATATGCTCGTGCAATGCTAACTCGTCGGCAGGCGCATCTCGGACGGGGCGGATGCGATCGCGCTGGACGCGTCCGCCATCGTCATCGCCCGGGCCTTCGACGGTACCGAATGGGGTCCCCCCGCCCGGGCGCCCTTCGTCTTCGAGGGCGTCGCCGCCGCCGCCTCCAACTCCCTCGTCTCGGAAATCCACTACCACCCGGCCCCGCCAACCGCCGCCGAGATCGGCCAGCTTCCGGGAATCGCCGAGGCCGATCTCGAATGGATCGAACTGCACAACACCAGCGCGACCACGATCGATCTGACCGGCGCCGCCTTCGTCGATGGAATCCGCTTCCTCTTCCCCACCGGGACGAATCTCGCACCCGGAGGCTACCTCGCGGTGGCATCCAACCCCATCGCTTTCGCGGTGCGCTACCCCGATGCCCCCGCTCCCCTCGGCCCCTACGAGGGTGCGCTCGCCAACGATGGCGAACCCATCGAGATCCGGGGAGCCGACGGGACGGCCCTCGGCGCGTTCGCCTACGATGACAGCTGGCACCCGCTCAGCGACGGTACCGGATTCAGCCTCAACCTCGCGGACGACGCGACCGTGCCCGCCCGCTACGTCGGGGCCGGCGCGTGGGGCGCTTCCCTCGTCATGCACGGAACCCCGGGCCGCCCGAACGGTCCGGCGCTCCAGCTGTCGTTCGACACCTGGTTGCCGCGCCACTTCTCCCCAGAAGAGATCGCCCTCGGGCAGCTCACCGCCCCGGCGGCCGACGACGACCATGACGCCCTCGCCCTCCTCGTCGAGTTCGCGCTGGGCCGCGATCCGCACTCACCCGATACCGCCGCGGTGCGGCCAGCCATCCGCCCCGATGGTTCGGCCGTCCTCACCTTCGACCGCCCGGTCGGCCGCGCCGGTCTCACCACCGTCCTCGAATCCTCCGCCACCCTCTCGGCCTGGCTCGCGCATCCGAATCCCGAGGTGACGGTTACGGACAACGGCGATGGCACCGAACATGTCGAGGTGGTCGTACCGCCCGCCGCTACCGGCAGTTTCTCCCGGATCCGGTTTTCCGCAGAGTAGCGTGCGGCGCTCCTTTCGCCGCCCGCCGATTCCGCTACACTGGTGGATGACCTCCCGCGCCGCCGCCGTTGCCCTGATCCTCGCCTGCCCGTCCGTCCCCGCGGCCGAAGATACGATCGTCACCGAACTCCCCGACGACGGATTCGCCCGCAAGTGGTCGGTCGAGCTGGGCTCGGGATTCGCCCAGCCCGTCGTGGCGGCAAACAAAGCAATCGTTTTCCACCGTCGTGGCGCAGAGGCTCTGGTGGAAGCCTTCGACGCGGAGACGGGCAGGCCGCTCTGGTCATTCGCCTATCCCACCGACTACCGCGACGACTTCGGCTTCGACGAGGGACCGCGCTCGTCGCCGACCATCGACGGCGATCGCGTGCTCACCTACGGCGCCGAGGGCATGCTCCACTGCCTGCGCCTCGGGGACGGGAGCAAGGTCTGGAGTATTGATCTCGCGAATGATTTCGGGACGCCCAAGGGGTTTTTTGGGCGCTGCGGCTCCCCCTTGGTGATGGGCCAACACGTCATCGCCAATGTCGGCGTCGAAGGCGCCGGGATCATCGCTTTCGACCGCGAAACCGGCAAGGTCGCGTGGAAGGCCACCGATGATGCACCGAGCTATTCGTCGCCCGTCGCCTGGAAGGATCTCGCCCTCGTCCTGACGCGCGGCCTGTTCGTCGGCGTCCGCGCGACCGACGGGGACGTCGCCTTCTCCATCCCCTGCCGCCCGGACATCGAGGCGTCGGTCACGGCGGCCAAGCCCGTGCTCTGCGGCGAAAACCCTGCCCGCGTGTTCATCTCGGCCGGCTACGGCGTCGGCGCCCACATCTACGATTTGCCGACCGGCGCCCCGGTTTGGGAAAAAGAGGACGTGCTCGACTGCCACTACGCCACACCCGTCTATCGCGACGGGTTCCTCTACGGGTTCCACGGCCGTCAGGAACGCGGGATGGAACTCCGCTGCATCGATGCTGCCACCGGCGTTGTGCGCTGGTCATCCGACGCGCTCGGCACCGGCTCGCTCACCCGCGTCGGCGATGTGCTCGTCGTCACCAACGAGGACGGCGAACTCGCCCTCGTCCGCGCCACGCCCGATGCCTTCACCCTGCTCGCCCGCGACCAGATCCTCGGCCGCGGCGGACGCGGTGCGCCCGTCGTCGCGAACGGCCTCGTCCTGGCGCGCGACCCGAAACGGCTCGTCTGTGTCGACATCGCGGCGAGGTAGCCGGCCAGCCCCACGCACTCCCAATCGTCACCGAGATTCCAAATCACGATAGCACACCGGTGACATCCTCCCTCCCATTTGGAATCCCAGCGATTTGGGAACTCACTGGGGTGCTACGGGTGGATGACGTCGTG
>CAZKYJ010000502.1:0-4538 GCA_964556355.1 uncultured Verrucomicrobiales bacterium
TCCTCCGATCGCCCGGTCTTCATTCTCCGTCCCCCCTTCCGAACTGCTGCTGGTAGGCGAACTTGGCCTTGAGGAAGTCGGCCGGCCGGGTCTGGACTCGACGGAGCCAGAGCGCCTGCATCGAACTGTCATCGGCCGCTTTTTCCCCATCGATCTCGGTCTCCTGCCCGCCCGGCTCCTTCTTGTCGAAAACGATCTCGTCCGCGCCGATCTGCTGGTCGCCCATGTCGCCTCCCTCGGCCTTGAGCATGGCGGCACGGGCGGTGGCGAGATCGCGGTTTTCCTCGGCTTCCGCCCAGCCGGTGCGACGGTTGAGGGCCCGCTCGAAGCTGGCCACCGCTTCCTCGTAGCTGCCGAGGAACACGAGGCAGTTCCCGCGATTGTAGTGTGCCTCGGCGGTATCGAGGCGGGCGAACTCAGCCTGCGCCTCATCGAACGCGCCCGCCCGGTAGAGGGCGGTGCCCTTCCACATGGGATCCTCGAAGTGCTCGGCGGCTTTCCGGAAATCCCCCTTGTCGAAGAGCCTCCTGCCCTGCTGGTCGGGGGTCGCCCAGAGGGAAGCCCAGTCGAACGATCCCGCCTGAGCGGGCGATGCCAATAGCAGGCTTGCCAAGGCGGCTCCTCCGGCGGACTTGGCAAACCGGACGGAGCCTCCAGCCCTCATGGTTGCCCCTCCTCGTTTTCTGACTCGCGACGACGAAACGGCACGAGGGCAAAAGTGGCGAGCAGCGGCACGAGGTAGTAGCCCCCGTCCTGCCAGCGTTCTCCGCCATCGCCATCCCGGGCAACCGGGGGGCGGGCGGCGCGACGCACGATCCCCTCGATGTCGGCACCGTCCACCGTCATCGGTACCGCCTCTGCATCGAGCGCTTTCGCCAATGGCCGAAGCGCTGCGGCGGATGCTCCGGCGGGCGTGATGGCGAGAATTTGGACGAACGGCTGCCCGGCCTCCCGGTAGCCGGCAGCAATCTCCGGCGATGCCCCGCTGGCTGTGTCGGTGACCACGAGCAACGTGCCCTCATCTCCCCCGAGCAACTCTGTCGCGCGGGAGATGGCCAGATCGAGACGATCACCCGGTTCCGGCATGATGGCAGGGGTGATCTCGGCCGCCATCGAGGCCACCACCGCCGTGTCCCGGGTGGGCGGCAAAACGAGGTGGGCACTGCCCGCATAAGCGATCAATCCGAGCGGCAGGCCGGCGCGCGCCACGGCGAGATCGGCGATCTTGAGCTGGGCGCGCTCGAGGCGGGACGGCTCGGGATCCGGGGTGTCCATGCTGGTGTCCGCTTTCAGCAGGACGATGAGCGGCACCGCATCGTCGGCGAAAGGGCTCGGTTCCGGCCGCCATGCCGGTCCGGCCAACGCCACCACGCCCAGCAACCACGCGAGCAGCATCGGCCATCGGCGTGGAAGCCGGGCGGTCGGCCGGTCGATCAGCACGTCGAGGAGTCGGGGGTCGACCTGCGCCCGCCATCCCCGTAGTGGGTCGGAGCGACGGCGCCACAGCCACCACACGCCGACGACCACGGGCACGAGAGCGAGGGCCAGAGGGCGGATGAAATGGAAGGCGTGGAGTTCTTCGAGCATCAGGAGGCGAGTTCGAGTTTCCCGGTCACCGGGTGGACACGGAGGGGGCGCCCGCCCTGGACGGCAGCGACCCGCGGCCGCCGAAACCGGCACTTGGCAAGGATGGAGATCACCAGTGCGCCGCCCAGTGGGTAGTGGAACACATCTCGGCGCGGGCGATAGGAAAGTGTCTTGATCTCCCGGGTTTCTAGCCGGTCGAGCTCGTCGTAGATCCCGGCCAGCTCGTCCCGGTCGCCGGCGAAAAACGAACGACCGCCGGTCGCGCGGGCGACCTCGTCTAGGGTGGCCCGATCAAGCTTGTCCTCGCCCGCCGTAGTCGGGTCGCCGATCGCGATCGTATGGACGCGGATCTCTCGATCCGCCGCGACCCGGGCGCCCTCGACCGGCGGGACCTGGCTCTTGGTATCGTTGCCGTCGGTCAGGGCGATGATCGTTTTCGCGGGCGCCTCAGAGGAATCAAAAAGGTTGATGCCGAGCCCGATGGCGTCGCCGAATGCCGTCCGCGGCCCGGCCATCCCTACCGCCGTTTCGTCCAACAATCGCCGGGAGAGGGACAGGTCCGTGGAGAATGGCGCCTGCAGGAACGGGGCATCTCCGAAGACCACCAGCCCGACGCGATCGCCCTCCCGCTTCTCGAGGAACTCGCCGACAATCTCCTTCACGGCCGCGAGACGATCGGTCGTCTCCCCTGCCGCATTTTTGAAGTCTTTCTGGTCCATCGACGACGAAAGATCGACGACGAGGAGGAGGTCGCGGGTGGGGACGCGCTTCTCAATCGGGGGATCGATCCACTGCGGGCGGGCGAGCGCACCCAAGACCAGAAACCAGACAATCCACGGAGCGAGCCGGGCGAACGGGCGGCGCGCCAGGCGGACGGGCAGCGGCGCCTCCGAGATCGCCTCGTCGAGCCGCCTTCCGAAGGGCACCCGCAGGACGCCCGGGCCCTCCCTCCCCGGCGGGAGCAGGCGGCCCAGCAGCCACGGGAGCGGGGCCAGCACGGCGAGCCACGGATGGAGAAAGGTTAGCACTGGCGGCAGTGGGTCGAGATCCAATCTTCGGCGAATGCCCGGACGGCCGCTTCCGCCTCGCGGCCGGCGGCGGGGGCGTAGATCGCCCCTGCCAGTGCTTCTCGCACCGGCTCGGCCGGAGGCTGGGCGACCCGCCGCTCCAGCCAGTCGACCCACGCCCTCCCCCGGAGTCCCGCCACCTCCTCGCGGGGGGCGATGGCGAGCGCGGCCCGCCTGAGCACCGCGGCCACGGCCGGGGTGTCCTCGGCCGCGACAAGGGCGCGCAAGGCCTCCCGGCGGTAGGCGTTCGCCCGCCAGCTTCGCCAGGCGCGGACGCACCCGAAGCCGAGCGAGACCAGCGCTAGGCCGAGAAGCACGATCCAGCCGGGGGCGAGCGGCCACCACGGCACCGCCTCCAGGGGAGCGAGATCGTGGAGCCGGCTGAGATCGGCGGACGCGTCAGGCATGGTAACCAAAATGTTCTTGCAGCTGGTCGATGACCGGCGTGGCGGTCGAGATCGGCATGATTGGGACACGAAGCTCGCGGAAGAGCCCTTGCCACTTGGCGAGCATGCGCTCGAACGAGCCACGGAATGCCTCCGAGAAGGCGCCGCCGGGCGGCACGTCCCACCGCCGCCCTCGGTCGCTCGCCCGCATGCCGGGCTGGCCGACGAGTTGGGCGCCGAGCGGGTCATAGACGGCGGCCACCACGACATCGTTATGCGCCAGAAGCCGTGTCACCAGCTCGCAGGTCCGGTCGTCGGCCCCGTCGAGATCGGTGATCGCGACGACCAGGTGGTCGTGGGTGGCGCTGCGCAGCGCGGTTTCCAACGCAGTGTTCAGTGTCGTCGCCCCCCCGGGCGGGGGTGTCTCGGCCAACCGGCTGTTGAACCGTACCATGTCGTGGAAGATGCGCAGCGCCTGCGCCGCCCCGCCCCGCGGACGGAGCGAGACGAGCTCCGCCTCGTTGAAAACGATGCCGCCGACCCGGTCGCCTACCTGGAGAACCCGCCAGACGGCGAGGGCGGCCAGCTCCGCCGCGGCCACCGACTTCATGGCGCGGCGGCTCCCGAAAAACATGGGCGTCCTTTGGTCGACCACGAGCAGCACCGGCCGCTCGCGCTCCTCGGTGTAGACGCGAACGTGGGGGGATCGCAATCGCGCGGTCGCCCTCCAGTCGATGGTGCGCACGTCATCGCCCGGATGGTAATGGCGGAGTTCCTCGAAGGCGAGACCACGCCCCCGGAGGCGGGAGCCGTGGCGGCCGGCGAGCAGCGACGCGACCGGCTGACGGGGCAGGAAACTAAAGCCACGGGCCTCGGCCTTGAGGGCAAGGAGCTCGTCGAGGGTCACGGAGACGGTGGCGTCGGAGTGTTTCACTGGAGCGCTCTAAGAAAGATGTCGGTCCACATTTCGTTGGTGGTTTTCAGACCGCGACGACCTGTTCTAGCAACCTGTCGATCACCTCGCTACGGGTTTTACCAAGCGCTTCCGCCTCGTAGCTGAGGTGGACGCGGTGGGCGAGGCAGGCGGGCGCGACCGCCCGGATATTGTCCGGTGACACGAAATCCTGACCGCGGAGCCAGGCGTGGGCGCGGGCGGCAGCATCGAGGGCGAGGGTGCCGCGGGGGCTGGCGCCCAGGCGGATCCACTTGGCCAGGTCGCCGCCAAGTTTCTCCGCCTCCCGGGTGGCCACCACCAGATCGACCATGTACCGCTCCGCCGCCTCAGCGACGTGCACTGCGTTCACTTCCTTGCGGGCGGCGAAGACGACGTCTTGGGCGATCGGGGCGGGCGGTCCGGCGGCGGTGCCGGTGCGCTCGCCGCGCACGAGCCGGAGGATGGCGGCCTCGTTGGCGGGCGGTGGGTACGGCACGTGGACGTAGAGGAGAAAGCGGTCCATCTGTGCCTCGGGCAGCGGGTAGGTTCCCTCCTGCTCGATCG
>CAZKYJ010000503.1:0-397 GCA_964556355.1 uncultured Verrucomicrobiales bacterium
GGCGGCCAGGTTCCGGCAGCGTGATCTGGTGGAAAGATCCCGCGCTGGGCTGGTGGTGGTGGTCCTCGTCGGCACCGATCCAGAAGGTGTTACCGGAGCGGGCGATGCTGCTACCGAAGCCCCCGCCCTCGCTGTCGGATCCGGCGGCGATCGTGAGCTGGTGGTGCCATCCGTCGCCGCTTCGTTCCATCAGCGAGACCGTCCCACCGGTGATGCCGCCCGAAATGGCATCGCGGTCGCCGACGAGGAGGGAGTCGTTGTCGACCCAGCAGAGCGCACCGGCGAACGCCTCGGTCGACGAGCCGGGAGGGGGCAGGGTCGATTCGAGTTGCCAGGCTCCGCCGGGGGAGCGCGAAAAGATGGTGACGGACCCGTCGCAACGGACGGCCAGGCTGCC
>CAZKYJ010000503.1:407-4498 GCA_964556355.1 uncultured Verrucomicrobiales bacterium
CCGACCCGCCGGACGGGGAGAAGGCGAGGGGTGATCCGAAGCGCTCCGTGCCGTCGAGCGGTGGAAAGAGGGCTGCCACCTCCACCCATTCCTGCTTTCCGGTGGCTCGCTCGAACAGGATGACCGGTCCCCGCGGAACCTCGTCACTTCCTGGTTGGGCGACGGCGAGCAGAGTGCGGCCGGCGGTTCCTGTTGCCGCGAGATCCGCGCCGAAATTACCACCGGGTTCCGTATTGGGTGCGGAGAGGACGGCGGCCGGTCGGGGCTCGCCCCGGCGGTAGAGGAAAACCTGGCCGCCGACCGGATTGGGAGCGCCTACGGCAATCTGCCCTCCCGCGATCAGAGTGGCGGAAGTGCCGTTGCGGGCGCGCGGTTGAATCTCCGGCGTGAGCAGGCGGAAGGGGGCACCCCAAGGGGATCCCGCATCCTCGCGGACGTAGGCGAAAGCGATCCCCAGCGAGTCCTGGCCGGGGGCGCCGATGACGGCGACCGTCCCGCCCAATGCGATGCACTGCCCAAACGAGGTCACGCCCGGATCTGACCCGGGCGGCGCCACCAGCTTCTCCAACAGCTCGGGCGCGCCGGTGGACGTCTTCCGGTAGCGGTAAACGGCACCTCCAGCGCCAACCTTGTCGCCCGGGGCGGTGCACCACACCTCGTCTCCCGCAGCGGCCAGCTGGCGCCCGAAGTAGGCGTCGGAGCGGAGATCGCCAGGGGCCGTCCGGTGGGTGGTGAGGATGGTGCCCGCCGGGGCGCTTCGCGGCTGGGGAGCGAAGGAGACCGGTATGCCGTCGGACGTGGGCGGGCCGAGCGCACGGACTTCGTCATCCGTCATCGACACGTCGTAGAGCGCCACGCTGTTGACGAATCCGGCACCGGTGTGCTCGTTGCCATCGGCGAAAAGCAGGAGTTCGTCACCGTCGATCGCATACTGGGCACTGTGCTTGCCGCGGGTGGCCGCGCTCGTCCACCGCGTGCCATTGGCGAAAAAACTGTAGAGCTGGACGCGGTCGGTAACATGGCTGACGACGGCGAAGCGGTACCAGTGCCCCTCGCGAACCCTCGCGCCGAGCATCTCAGTCTGGTGGCTGCCAAGACCGTGGGGATTCACATACACTTCGGCGGGTCCCGTGTTCTCGGTATGGCATTGGAAGAGGGCGATGGCGCCGGTGATGGACGGGAACATCACGTCGAACACCACCGTGAACTCGTTGCTTTCGGTGGCGTCGGGCGGGCCGTTGATGCCCACCTCGTTCGGGAAGCGTAGCCACTGGTCGGCGGCGAAGCGGGGGAAGCGGAGAACCTGCGCCTGACCGCCGTTCACCGTGGCCGTTTCGAAGGCGACCGCCGGGTCGCCGACAACCTCCAGGGAGGGGGCGCCGGGCACGCTGTTCGCGAGATCACCATCGAACTGGAAGAGGGCGATGGGGCGCAGCGATCCGTCCGGCGAACGCGAGATCTGCGGTTTGTGCTTGTAGGGATCGAAGCGGAGGCCGACGGCGGTCGCCAGACCGAGGAACGCCAGCGAACCCGCTGCGATGGCTAGCCTTCTCGTGAGACGGCGCAGCCGCCGGGGCGCGTGGACCGGTTGGCTCCGCGCCCATGCTTCCAGGTCGTCGGCCATGGCACCCGCGCTCGGGTAGCGCCGCCGCGGGTTCTTGGAGAGCGCTTTCAGCGCGATGTCGGAAAGCCCGCCCCGCAGCCCGCGCGCGAGGCCTCCACGGGTCGTGGATCGCGCGATGGCGAGCGTGTCCTGCTCGGTGGAGGGCAGTGATCGAAACCGGTCGGCAGGGTGTTCGGGCGGGCCGGATTCGATCTCTTCGATCACCTGTTTGAGCCCGCGATCGGCCAGGGCTTCCTCGGCGAGGGGCGCTCCCCCGACGGCCAGTTCGTAGAGGAGGGCGCCGAGGGCGAAAACGTCGCTCCTCGCATCGACCTCGCGGCGACCGTTGACCTGCTCTGGGCTCATGTAGCACGGTGATCCCACGAACTGGTGCGTGCGGGTGAAGAACGTCTCCGTCGTCGCCGGTTCTTCCGCCGCGCTGGCGATGCCGAAGTCGATCACCTTGGGCCGGGGGTGCCCGTCCTCTTCGGCCACCAGGATGTTCGACGGTTTCAAGTCGCGGTGCACGACCCCTCTTTCATGGCCGTGGCCCACGGCCCGGCAGACTGTCGCCAGCAGCGTTGCCCGCTCCTCAAGCGTGCGGTGTCGGGCGTCGCAGAAGCGGGTGATGGCCTCGCCCGCCACGAGTTCCATCACGATGTAGGGCCGTCCCGCCCCGGTCGCACCGGCATCGTAAACGGTGGCGATCCCGCTGTGCGCCATCATGGCCAAGGTCGCCCGCTCGCGGTCGAACCGCGCCAGCATCTGGCGGGTGTCCATCCCGAGCTTGAGGATCTTGAGAGCCACCTCCCGGGCGAGGGGTTCCGCCTGGCGCGCGCGGTAGACCTCGGCGAAGCCGCCTTCACCGATCTTTTCCACCAGCGCGTACGGGCCGATGCGCGTCCCCACCACCGGGTGGTTCTCCGCCCAGCCCGTGTCGGGCGCTCCCGAACTCCCCGCCGCGCAGGCACCCGCCCCGGCCACGGTGATGGACGCGCCACCGCGCACGAAGATCGAAGTTTCATCCGCCGCCAGTTCGATGCCCCGATCCGCCGCATATTGGCTCGCCGCGGTCACCTGCCCGACGATGGTGAGCATGTCGTCGCGCCCGATGCCGGCCTCGCCGATCGCTTCCGTCAGCGGACGCCCGCCCGGCCGCCTTTCGATCGCGTAGAGGAATCCGTCGATCTCGCCGGAGTCCAGCAGCGGCGAGATGGCCGGATGGTCGAGCCCGGAGTAGCGGGCGAGAGTGGCGGTGCGCCGCGCCCGGAGGGCGGCGTCGCCCGGCGTGGGCACCAGCGTCACGAGAACGGGCGTCCCCGAGTCGAAATCTTGCGCCGAAAAAACCGGTGCCGCCCCGTGGGGCGATCCCAGTGCGACCACCCCCTTCAGGTGGGGAAACCGCTCGCTCACCCAACCCGCCTCCGGGCGGTTGCTTTCCGGCCGCCGCGCCGCGTGGAGGAGGCAGCCCGGGCAGAGGCCGCCGAACGCGCCGGACGTCGGCGATCCGCACTCGCGGCATGATCGTTGGTAGCCTTGCTCCATGTCCCCCAAAAGAATGCGGAAGGTCGCGTTCTGTTGCACCCTAAATGTTGGCCGCGTATTTACGGTGGCGATTGGATGATCCTCACCCGCCCGAAGCGGGCTGGGGCACCGGGGATTGTCGGGCAGTCCCGCACCGTGACACGCTGCCATGTGCCGTCGATGTCGGTAATCTCCGGGGCGTCAGAGGGCGGGGAATAGGGGCCGGCCAGGGAATCAGCGAAGAGCGGCTCATAGGTGAGATCAGGGGCGACTGCGGGGTTGATGCGAAGGTAGGTCAGCGTGAGGCAGGAGCCGGATCCCCCGTTGCTGAGCCGGGCGACCGGCAGGCCGGCCGTGCCCGAATCCGGGGCGAGCGACGGGGTGGCCGGCGACGTGGGGGAGAGGTTGAAGGCCCGCTCTAGGAGGTGGACGAGACCGTCGCGGTCATGGTCGTCGAGCGGACCGGTGCCCGTGGTGACTCCGCGGGAAAGGAGGTTGAGAGCGGTCCAGTCTTCCATCGACTGAGTGTAGTTTCCTTGGAGCAGGGTCGTCTGGTTCAGGTAGACCGTGGCACGCCGTGCCGGAGGCTGGGCGAAGCCTTCGACCGGACGGAATTCGACCTCGAGATCACCCGGAGGGATCGAGAAGACCTGCCTGGAGCCGAGATAGCGCGTGAGGGGGCGGCCGGCCGGGTCGATCACCCGCCACGCTCCTTTGGGCGTGGTGATCGCCGCCGTGATCTGGCCGCGTTCGAACGCGTCTACGGTGGTTCCGGGACTCGTGTAGGTGAGCCCACCCCCGGTGCCGTGGCTTCCGGTGCTGCCAGCGATCCCGGCGAGGTCGATGAGGTTCACGACCTGGTCGTCGATAGAGCGTACGATCGTTTCGCCGGTACCCCCGAGATAGATGGCTGCCGGATAGAAGCTCCCCCCGAACTCCGCGTAGATCGGGCCGCCACTGTTCC
>CAZKYJ010000504.1:0-4495 GCA_964556355.1 uncultured Verrucomicrobiales bacterium
CCTCCAGCGATCCGTCGATGCTGCCCGCGGAATCGCTCGCGTCGGTATCGAAGGTATAATAGTGGGAAAGGACGGCGGCGGGGGCGGCGGGACCGGCGAGGACGGCGGCGGCGATGGGGAGAAGGGGGAGCAATTTCATGACGGGGCGCGATGAACATGCCAAGAGTTGTCAGGGATGGGAAGCGATATTTTCTGTCGGGTGAGCGTTTTCTGGCGGGCCTCCACGGCCGCGGCCGCCGTTCTCTGAAAAAGCTTACTCGCCGCGTCAGTAATCGTGGGATCAACCCCTTCCGACGAGTTCCTTGGATCTTCCTTCTGCTCGCGCCCGCTGCGCTTTCCAGCGGGCAGGCGGAGCCTCCGGCAACGCGATCGCGCTCGCCGGAAGCGTGGTGGTCCTACCAGCCGCTGGGGGCCGCCGGGCACGGCAGCATTGATACCTACATCGACGGGGCGCTCGCGGCGAACGGCCTCGCCCAAAACCCGCCCGCCGACCGGCGCACGCTCATCCGGCGCGCGACCTACGACCTCACCGGCCTCCCTCCCTCCCCCGAGGAGGTTTCGACGTTCTCGAACGATCCCGACCCGCACGCCTACCGCAAGCTCATCGACCGCCTCCTCGCTTCGCCCGCCTACGGGGAACGGTGGGGCCGCCACTGGCTCGACGTGGTTCGCTTCGGCGAGAGCATCGGCTACGAGCGCAACGTCATCATCGACAATGCCTGGCCTTTTCGCGATTACGTCATCCGCTCGATCAACGAGGACAAGCCTTTCGACCAGTTCATCCGGGAGCACTTGGCAGGTGACGTTTTCGGCGGTGACGATCCGCACGTCGAAATCGGGAGCGCTTTTCTGGTGGCCGGACCCTACGACGATGTCGGCAACCAAGACGCCGCCGCCGCCGCCCAAATACGCGCGAATACTCTCGATGAAATCATCCGCGCCACCAGCGAAGCATTCCTCGGCATGACCGTGGGCTGCGCGCGTTGCCACGACCATAAATTCGACCCCATCTCCCAGAGGGACTACCACGCGCTCTACGCGACCTTCGCGGCGGTGCGCCACGGGGATCGCGTCTTGGTGCCGAAGGATCAGGTCGCCGCCCACGAGGGTGCGCTCCGTGAGCTCGAAGCGCGGAAGGATGCGCTGCAGGCTGCGGGAGACGCAGCGGCTGACGAAATCGCGGCGGTCGACGAGCAGATCGCCGCGCTCCCCCCGCTTCCCCGCGTTTGGGTGGGGACGCGCAACGCGGACGACGCCCGCGGACCGTTCCACCTCTTTCTCGGCGGGAACCCCCAGAAGCCCGGCGAACGCGTCGTGCCCGCGAGCCTCTCGGCGCTCGATGGCGTCGCGCCCACCTACCGGCTCGCCGCCGGCACCGACGAAGCCCAGCGGCGGTTGAAGCTGGCCGAGTGGATCACTGACCCGGGGAACCCACTGACGCCTCGCGTGCTCGCCAACCGGCTCTGGCACTACCATTTCGGGACGGGACTCGTCGATACACCGAATGATTTCGGCAGGATGGGTGGTTCCCCATCCCATCCGGAACTCCTCGATTTCCTGGCCCGTGAGCTGCAGGTATCCGGCTGGCATCTCAAGCCGATGCACCGACGCATCATGCTCTCGCGCGCCTACCAACAATCTTCAGCCTGGCGTGCGGATGCTGCCGCGGTCGATGGCGACAGCCGATACCTCTGGCGGTTCCCTCCCCGCCGGCTCTCCGCCGAGGAGATCCGGGATACGATGTTGTCCGTGGCCGGAAAGCTCGATCGGACGATGGGAGGCCCGGGATTCCGCCTCTACCAATTCAGCCAGGACAACGTCTGTACCTACGATCCGTTGGACGTGCACGGGCCGGAGACCTACCGGCGCGCCGTCTACCACCAGAATGCCAGGGCTTCGGTCGTCGATCTGATGACCGATTTCGACCAGCCCGACTGTGCCTTCTCCGCGCCGGATCGCGTGCCGACGACCTCGCCGCTCCAGGCGCTGACTCTCTTCAACCACCAGTTCACTCTGGACATGGCCGAGGCCTTGGCCGAACGCCTCCGATCCGGTGCCCCTGACGCGGTGGGACAGGTCGCCCTGGCCTTTCAGATCGCCTACCAGCGCGATCCCGACCCCGATGAATCCGCCCGTTCCGTGGCCGCGGTTCGAGCCATTGGCCTCCCGGCGTTCTGTCGCGCGCTCCTGAACTCCACCGAACTCATCCATCTCGACTGAAGCGATGCCCAACCTGCAAGACCTTACCCGTCGCCGCTTCCTTGGAAGCGTGACCTCCGGGCTCATGGGCGTCGGTCTATCCCACCTGCTCGCGAACGACCCGTGGCGTCCAGGAATTGGCGAGCCCCATTTCGCGCCCAAGGCGAAGCGGGTACTGCAGATATTTTGCCCCGGTGCGGCCTCCCACGTCGATCTCTGGGAGCACAAGCCGATGCTCGAGCAAATGGATGGCCAGGCGTTGCCCGGCGAGGAGAACCTCGTCTCGTTTCAGGGGAAGAACGGACCTCTCATGCGGAGCCCTTGGCCGTTTGTTCCCGCCGGTGAAACCGGCAAGATGATCTCCTCGATGCTTCCCCACATGGCCCGGCACGTCGACGAGATCGCGTTCCTTCACGGGATGACATCGAAAACCAACACCCACGGTCCCGGCTGCGTTTTTCTGAACACTGGCCATGCCACCGAGGGGTTTCCCAGCGCCGGAGCCTGGCTCAGCTACGCCCTTGGCAGTGTCAATGACAACCTCCCGACCTACGTCGCCATTCCCGATATTCGCGGGGAGCCACCCAACGGGAAAGCGAACTGGAGCAACGGGTTCCTGCCCGCCAAACACCAGGCCATCGTCATGGCGGCTCACCAGCCGATCCGCAATCTCGCCCGGCCCGGCGGCGTCAGCGTTCAGGAGGATCGCGGCGCGCGCGAACTCCTGGCATTTTTAAACCAGCGACACGCCTCCGCCCGCCCCGAAGCGTCCGATCTCCAGGCGCGGATCGCCGCCTACGAACTCGCGGCCAAGATGCAGCTTTCCGCCCCCGAGGTGCGCGAGTTCCGGAGCGAGCCCGCGCATATCCACCGCCTCTACGGCACCGATTCCGCCAACGACCTCAAAGCCGCCTACGCACGGAACTGCCTCCTCGCCCGCCGTCTCCTCGAGCGCGGTGTCCGCTACGTCAATCTCTACTGTGCCTCCCGGGCCAGCGGCGTCGATGGCCTCCTCAACTGGGACGCCCACAAGACGCTGAAAGCCGACTACGAGCGCCACCTCCCCATTTTCGACCAGCCGACCGCCGCTCTCCTCGCCGACCTCAAACAGCGGGGGTTGCTGGAGGACACCTTGGTGCTCTGGACCACCGAGTTCGGTCGGATGCCCACCCGGCAAGAGGGGAAAGCGGGCCGCGATCACAACCCGGACGGGTTCACCTGTTGGATGATGGGCGCCGGAGTCCGGGGCGGCACCACTTACGGATCCACCGATCCCTTCGGCCGCCGCGCCGAAACAAACCCGACCACCGTCTGGGAACTCTACGCCACCGTTCTCCACCTGCTCGGCCTTGGATTCGATAAACTCGGCTACTATCACAACGGCTTCACCCGTCGCCTCACCGACGTCCACGGCCAAGTCATCCGCCCGATCCTCGCATAGCGAAACATCGCAAATAGATAATGCCAGCTATTATATTATTGATCCGCTCGCGAAATCGTGTAGAATTTGCCCGATGGACGGACGGAGGATTCTGGGGATCGAAAGGGTCAATGTTTACCATGCGGTGAGCAGGATTGTTGATCGTAGAATTGTGATGGGGGATGCCGAAAAGCGGGTGTTCCGGGATATATTGCGACGGTTGGGAGATTTCTGTGGGGTGGATTGCATCACCTTCTGTCTGATGGGCAATCATTTTCACCTCTTGCTTGCGGTGGGTGACGGGAAGCACGAAGAGTTTGTAGCCACAGCCCAGGCGGGAGAGTTGGATGCCGAGGTTTGTCGCCGAGTCCGCGCTCTCAACGGGGCCGAGCGGGGAGCGGTTTTGGAGAAAGAGCTTGCGGAGCTACGTGCTCAGGGACACCACGACGAGGCATGGGAGCTCTTGGAGCCACTGGTCGAGCGAATGAATTCGCTGGCGACGTTCATCAAGGAGCTGAAATGGAGATTCTCTACGTGGTACAATGGTAAGAATGGCCGTGTTGGCACGCTCTGGGAGAGTCGCTACCGAAGTGTTTTGATCGAGGGGTCTTCGGCTGCTCTGACGGCGACGGCGGCCTACATCGATTTGAATCCGGTGCGGGCAGGTCTCGTGGCGGATCCCAAAGATTATCGCTTCTGCGGCTATGCTGAGGCGGTCGGGGGTAGCCGGTCGGCAAAACAAGGGCTGAAGAGAGTCGTGGCACCGGAGGACTACGTGATCGATGATGCCGGTGTGCTCGCCCGGTATCGAGTGGTGCTATTCGGGTACGGGCGACGGCGCCGGGACGAGTCCGGCGCGGTGGTGAGACGGGGATT
>CAZKYJ010000505.1:0-1612 GCA_964556355.1 uncultured Verrucomicrobiales bacterium
CGGATTCAGCTGGAGAAGCTCCAGGCGCTCAAGCCCTCCCAGATCCTCATCTCTGCCCGCCGGGGGCAGCGCTTCCTGGAGGCGGACACCAGGGTGGTCTGGGACGAGTTCAGCGGCACCGGCCCGCTGGGCGGGATCGTCACCTGCATGAAACAGGCGACCGCTTCCCGCGTCCTCGTCCTCGGGATCGACCTCCCCGGCATATCGTCACAATTCCTGCGCGACGAGCTCGTCCTCCGCGCCTTCCTCGACTCCGGCGTCGTCTACCGCCATCTCGAGCGCTACCAGCCGTTCGCCGCCGTCTATCCCAAATCGGTGCTGAAGCTCGCCCAGCGCCTCCTCAGCCAAAACCGGTTCGCCCTCCAAGAATTCGTCTGTGCGGCCATCGACGAAGGCGCGCTCGACTCCTACGAACTCCCACCCGAGCACGCCCGGCAGTTCGTCAACATCAACACGCCCGATGACCTCGCCGAGTTCAAGGCATCCGACCGATCTCCCGTGCTCGCCCAGGAGGACGAACCCCGGCCCGCTCCCGGGGCCACGCCCTTCACCGTCACCCGCTGGCAGAACGGGGGATCCAACGAGCGTAGCGATTTCGTCGCGCTCGAGGAGCCGCTTGAAATCCGTGTCGAAGGCAAGAACATCGCCGTTTCGATGCGCACGCCCGGCCATGACGAGGAACTCGCCGCCGGCTTCCTAGTCACCGAGGGCGTCCTCCGCTCGCCGGACGATATTTTTGAGATCTCCACCTGTCCGAGCGTCCAGGAGGGCGACGGCGAATCCAATTTCGTCGATGTCCTGCTGGCGAAGCCCGAGAGCTTCGACATCGCGCGGCTGACCCGGCACGTCTACACCTCGTCGAGCTGCGGCGTCTGCGGGAAGGATTCCATCGACACCGCCTTCGCCAACTTCCCCGCCATCTCCCGGGACGCCCCCGGCACGCGCGTCGATCCCCAGCTGCTCCTCACGCTCCCCGACAAGCTCCGCGCCGCGCAGGAGACCTTCCAGAGCACGGGTGGCCTCCACGCCTGCGCTCTCTTCGATTCTTCGGGGGAGCTCATGCTCATCCGCGAAGATGTCGGCCGCCACAACGCCCTCGACAAGCTGGTCGGCCACGCGCTCCTGCGGGGCTGGCTACCGCTCGACGACACCATCCTTTTCCTCAGCGGGCGCGTGTCCTTCGAGATGATGCACAAAGCATTGGCCGCACGCATTCCCATGGTCGCCGCGATCTCGGCCCCGACCAGCCTCGCCGCCGAGTTCGCCCGGGCCTCCGGACAAGGGCTGGCGGGCTTCGTGCGGGGACGCTCGCTCAACCTCTACTCTCCCTAACACACCTACCATAGACCCGATGCTCCCACCCTCCTCCCTCGAAGACGAAGCCTCCGACATCATCGAGAAAGCCCGCCGCGGCCTCGGCCTCCCGGAGGCGGCCATCGCCTCCCTCGACATCTCCGCGACCGCGGCCCGGCTCGGGCTCGACGCCCCGTCGCTCGGCGCGATCGCCAGGGGGCTCTACCGGCCCGAGGTCTCCGCGCCGGACGGCCTCGCAGTTGCCACCACGGCATGGCACGACTTCACGGTGAACGCCTATGTTGCGTGGGACCCGGAG
>CAZKYJ010000505.1:1622-4490 GCA_964556355.1 uncultured Verrucomicrobiales bacterium
TCTTCGATACCGGGGCCACCGCCGAGCCCCTCCGGGAGATCATCGTTACCCACACCCTCGTCGTGGGGGCACTTTTCCTGACCCACACCCATCCCGATCACATCGCCGACATCTTGGGCGTGCGGACGCCGGAGATCCATGCCCCGCGGGCCGAGCCCGTCGCCGGAGCCTCAGCGGTTGGCCATGGCGACTCGTTTCAGATCGGCGCGCTCCGCGTGGAGGCGCGCGCGACCACCGGTCACTCGCCGGGAGGCACGACCTATGTGGTCACGGGGCTCGAAAAGCCGGTGGCCATCGTCGGCGACGCCCTTTTCGCCGGCTCGATGGGCGGTGCCCCTGATCACTACCAGGAGGCTATCCGCCACACCCGCGAGCAGATCCTCAGCCTGCCAGACGACACGGTCCTCTGCCCTGGCCACGGCCCGCTCACCACCGTCGGGCTGGAAAAGCGCCACAACCCGTTCTTCGCGCGGCGGTAACCCGGGGTCATGGAAGCCATCACCACCACCGGCACGATCACCGCCGTCCATACCGACGGGCGAACGTTCGACGCCGAGCTCCCGAACGGAAAACGCGTCCGCGCGTTCCTCCCCACCTGGCTCACCGATCCCAAGCCCGAGTTCCACCCCGGCGACAGGGTCGCCCTCGAGCTTTCCCCCTACGACTTCTCCAAAGCGCGCATCACCGCTGCTGCCGAGTAAATTTGTCGCCCTGTTCGTGGTCCGGTCGTTGATCTCGACCGTATCGGGGGAAAGAGTGAGGAAGAACTGTTCGCAGGCTTCCGCAACTTGAGCTAATCATTCTCAATCAAACAACAATCACCATGAACGATCAATTCTCATCCACCACCGATCCCGTGAGCCCGGTTCAACCGGAGGCCGAGCGCAATTTCCAGGCCGGCAAGGAACACGCGGCGCAGGCCGCGGAGGAACTCCGCGCCGCCGCCGCCGCCAAAGCCTCCGAGCTTCGTGACGCCGCCGGCGCCAAGGCCGCCGAATTCAAAGACGCCGCGTCCGTCCGCGCCCAGGAGTTCCGCCACCAGGCCGAGCAGCGCTGGGAAGACGCCCGCCACCAGGCGGAAGATTGGCGCACCGACGGCGAGCGCTACATCCGCGAGAACCCGGCCAAGGCGGTGCTTTACGCGCTGGGTGCCGGTTTCATCCTCGGGATGATCTTCAAAAAGTAGGTCCTACGAGCCAGCTCCCGATTATGTCAGGTCGCGGGCTCCGGGGATCCGGGGTCCGCGATTCTTCCGTTCGGAGTCGGCCTCCGCCACCTCCGGGCAATAACTCGCATGGACGAATCCGCATCGCCTCCCCCGCCCTCTCCCGATTCCCCTGCCCCGGGTTCGGTCAAATCTGTGGCGTCGGAGATCGCGCGCACCCTCCAGCTCCGCATCGAGCTCGCCAAGCTGGAAGCCGTCGATGCGGTCGTCCACTTCATCAAACTGGCCGCCCTCGGCCTCGGGGGGGTGCTGCTGGCGACGGCCGCCTACCTCTTCGCCGCCACCGCACTCATCGGCCTCATCGCGAAGAAAACGGAGTTTTCATGGGAGTCGGTCACCCTGGCGGTGGCGCTCGTCCATCTGCTGATCGGGGCGGGGCTCTTCTTCAGCCTGAAACAGCGGGTGAAGAACCCCATCTTTATGTCTACCGTGGACCAGCTTAAGAAAGACCAGCAGTGGCTGGGCAAAGGGAACGAAGGGAAATGAACAAAGCGGAACTCATCGCGCAGATCGAAGCCCAGCGTGACACCCTCTCCCACGAAACCCGCGAGTTCACCCACGCCATTAGCCCGAAATCACGCTTCTCGGACTCGGTGGTGGAAAACACGGCCGGGTGGCTGATCGGAGCAGGCCTCACCGGCGTCGCCTTCGCCGGGATTTTTTTCCGCCGCCGCTCTCCCCGCGACCGCAAGCCGATCGTGCCCACCTCCGTAAAATCGCTCGTCACGCTCGTTTTGGGCGTGCTTGCCCGCACGGCCTTCGCCCACTACGCCCCGCTCATCGAACAGCGCGTGCGGGAAAAAATGGGGGCTCTCACCGGAGGGGAGCACACGCTGATGCTTCCCGCACCGGTCGCTGGCGCTCCCCGCGAGCGGCATGACGATCTGCCAAATGTCCGTGTTTCTCCCCCCGGCGCTTGACCCCTAACAATCCCCCGCCCAAACTCAAAAAACCCCGCATCTCACGCCCGACTCGAACCCCTTGATTATGGAAGCGCCCGCCGCCGAAGAAACCGACACCGTGCCCGTCCTCGACCACGTCGACGACTACCTCAAGCTCGGCCAGGAATACCAATGTTCCGACATCCACCTCGCCACCACGGCCAAGCCCACCTGGCGGCGATTCGGCGTGCTCGGCCCGATCTGGCCCAACGCCGAGAACCTCACGTCGGAGGACACGCAGAGGCTCGTCGAATCGTTTCTCAGCCCGAAGGAAGCCACCCGCCTCAAGGAGCGCGGCGACG
Organism: uncultured Verrucomicrobiales bacterium; assembly: GCA_964556355.1. GTDB lineage: Bacteria > Verrucomicrobiota > Verrucomicrobiia > Verrucomicrobiales > DEV007 > CAZKYJ01. The sequence goes on from CAZKYJ010000505.1 coordinate 4,091, forward strand.
TCGATTTCGCCTACGCCACCGACTTTGGCCGATTCCGCGCCAGCGTCGTGAAGCAGCGCCTCGGCTACGACATGGCCTTCCGGATCATCGATACCCAGATCCGCTCCATGGATGAGCTCGGCCTCCCGGACTCGCTCAAACCTCTCACCCAGTTCCAGAACGGCCTCGTCCTCGTCACCGGGTCCGTCGGGTCGGGCAAATCGACCACCCTCGCCGCCCTCGTCGATCACATCAACGGCGAACGCGAAGACCACATCCTCACCCTCGAGGACCCCATCGAGTACGTCTTCGAATCCAAGGGTTGCCACGTCAACCAGCGCGAGATCCACTCGCATACCGAATCGTTCGGCAAGGCACTGCGCGGCGCACTGCGCGAAGACCCCGACGTTATCATGGTTGG
>CAZKYJ010000506.1:0-4489 GCA_964556355.1 uncultured Verrucomicrobiales bacterium
CCTTGGTTGAGCGAGCTGACGCAGATTTATGATCCTGCTTTGAAAGATGGAATTGCCGGGACGATCGCGAGTCCTCTCGGCGGGAATACGCCCATCGGTCCGGAGAGCCTAAAGCCGCGGCTGCTGGACAGATGCAGAAAAAGCACTTGAAGGATGGAGGCTTCATGGATGAATTGTGCGATGCCAAGAAGTGGCAAGACGTTGCGGGCAAGCGTTCTCGGTGCGCTTACTTTACTGGAGGGCATGGCACGATGGATGAGTTTCCAGACGGCGAGTCCCTGCAGGGCATCATCGGGGAGCACTTCGGGAGCGGTGAGGTTGTTTCAGCAGTCCGTCATTCCGTTGGCGGACTTTTCAACGTCAGGATCTATCGAGGGTGGCGCCATTTCCGGCGGCAGTTCGACGGAGGGGTGGTTGGCCAGGAGAAACAGGAGGGCTCCCTTCGATCTGCAACAAGGACCCAAGAGGCGAGGAGCTTTGTATCGGATGTCGCTGATTCCGCTCGCCTTCGACGCGGTGGAAGATGCGAACCTCATGACGGGACCGACCCCGTCCAGCTCCCAAGCTCTCGGGCACAACGTAATGGGGACGTTGGCCAAAGTGGAGATGAGAAATGAGTGGTAGTCGTGCGAAGGTGCAGACGATTCTCGGAGCCAATGGTCAGATCGCCCGTGAGTTGGCGAAGGAACTAAAGGGGAGGTACGCCCAAGAGCTGAGGCTGGTCAGTCGGAGTCCCAAAAAAGTGAACGCCACCGATTCGTTGGTTCCCGCCGACCTTTTGGACTCCTCCCAAACGAGCCGTGCTGTTATCGGAAGTGAGATTGCCTATCTTACCGTTGGGCTGCCGATGGATTCCAAAATGTGGGAGGAATGTTTCCCCGTGATGATGCGGAACGCGATCAAGGCCTGCAAGGAGCATGGGGCGAAGCTCGTGTTTTTCGACAACACCTACATGTACGCGCAAGACAGTAGACCGCTTACCGAGCATTCGCCTTTCTCGCCCGTCGGGAGGAAGGGGCGGGTTCGTCAAGTGGTGGCCGAGATGCTGTTGGAGGAGATGAGCGGTTCGCCGGGTCGATTGGAGGCTGCCATTTGCCGTGCTCCGGAGTTTTACGGCCCCGGCAAGACCCAGAGCATCACGAATGCATTCATCTTCGATCGCATTCATCAGAACCGGAAGCCGAAGGTTCTGCTGAGGGATGACGTCCTAAGGTCTATCATCTGGACACCGGATGCCAGCCGGGCGATGGCTCTCATCGGGAACACTGCGGATGCCTACGGTCAGACATGGCATCTCCCGTGCGATGACCGTCGCCTGACGTATCGGGAGTTCATGGCCCTGGTTTCGGAGGTGTATGGCGAACGGATCTCATATTCCGTGGTCCCGAAGATTTTGCTTCGCGCGGGAGCGCTACTGAGCAAGAGGTTGCGCGAGGTACAGGAATTGCTGCCGAGATATGATCATGACAACATTTTCGATTCGTCAAAATTCAAAGCTCGCTTCCCCGAGTTTTCGGTGACGCCCCTTAGAGATGGCATCGAGCAGATCCGCGCGGACGCACGACCAGTGGCCCGGAACACCCGTGGGGGCGGGTGACGCTCCGCGGCACGCGTCGGTCGCAATCTGTAGCTTCTTTGCTACTTCGGTTACAGAACCTCTTTCATGAATGAATACTTACAAGCTAGCCTCCTAGCGCTGCTCGCCGGAATCACGATTCCGCTGGGAGGTCTTCTTGCGAGGATCGAGCGCATCAGGCCAGATTGGTTAGAGACCGAGTTCCGCCATTCGGTCATTTCGTTTGGAGGCGGCGCTCTCTTTGCCGCGGTCGCCCTCGTTCTGGTTCCTCATGGAATTGAGCAATTCGAGCCATGGTCGGCTGGATTGATCGTCCTGTGCGGGGGAGCGGTCATGGCGGTGATCGATCGGAACCTGCACGAAAGCGGCACGCCCGCTTCAAACTTTATTGCGATGCTTTCGGACTACTTGCCGGAAGCCCTGGCACTAGGCGCCGTCCTCACCGGTGACAGTAAGGGCGCGATTCTCTTGACGGTGCTGATCGCGTTGCAGAATCTGCCCGAGGGTTTTAATGCGTATCGTGAAATGATCGATTCTCCAAAGCTGTCATCGCGTCATATTCTGCTGGTGTTCCTCTGTGCGGCCTTACTAGGGCCGGTTGCCGCTCTCATTGGATTGAATTTCCTTTCCCATCGGGAGGATATCTTAAGCGCGATCATGCTCTTTGCCTCAGGGGCTATCTTATACTTGGTCTTTCAAGATGTTGCCCCACAAGCCAAGTTGGAGCGCCACTGGGCACCTGCCCTCGGCTCGGTGGTCGGCTTTGCCTTCGGCATGGTTGGTAAGATGCTAATCGCCTAGGGTGGATACGATCGACCCGTCGGGTGCCGACGGGGGAATAGGCCGGTTCGCGGGGGTGTGGCGCTCGGAGCTCCACTTTACCATGCGCCCTCCGTGCGCACCAGGCACGGCATCGGAGATAGGGGGCAATCGGCTAGCGGATTTCGACTTTCGCGCCGGGGCGGAGGAGGGTGGGGAGGCGGATGGCGTCCCAGTTGGCGAGTCGGATGCAGCCGTGGGAGCGCGAGCGCCCGATGGTCTGGGGGCTGGCCGTTCCGTGCATGCCGATCCCGGATTTGCTCGTGCCCGCCCAAAGGATTCCGACCGGGTTGTTCGGGCCGGGGGGAAGTTGGAAGCTGACCTCGGAGCGCACGCCCTGGTTAAGCATGGAATCGTCCCAGCGGAATTCGGGGGTGCTGACCATGTTGGTCAGTTTCCAGTCGCCACGGTGGATGAACTGCTCCTCACCGGGGGTGATGGGGAAGCTGGCGACGAGGATACCGGTGGGCTCGTAGATGGCGGCCACCTTGGTCCCGGTGTCGATGATGACCTTGCGGGCGCTGAGCGCGGGGTCTTCTTCGAAGCTCTTGTATTTCGGGACCTCCTCGATGAGGAAAGGCGAGATGACGTTGGGCACCTTGACGGTGTCGCCAACTTTGAGGCTGTAGATGCTGCGGTCGGGATTGAGTTTCTCGAGGAACTGTTCGTCGCAGTGGAAGCGTTCTGACACGAACTCGCTGAGGCGGCGGTAGGCGAGGAATTTGAGTTTGGACTGCGCCTCCGGTCCGGTGGGCATCCCTGGCACGACCAGTTCGGCGTCGCTCTCCCGGATGGTATAGGTGGTGAAGACGATGGGGACGAGGGCGGCCGAGTTCTCGAGAACCGCCGCCCAGTTGCTAAGCGGTTCGACGCCGTGGGCGGCGTTGTAGTGGGCGACGGCCTTGCGGGTGAACTCCCCGATGCGACCATCGATTTTGCCGGGTGTAAACAGGCGTTCGTCGAGGAAGATCTGGACGCGGGTGAGAGTCTCCTGGTCTTCCTTGTCGGGTTCGGGGGCGACGGCCGGTTCTTTCTTGAAGAGGTCGAAGGCGAGCGCCGGTGGAGAGGGCACCACGATTGCCAGTGCGAGGGCGATCGGGAGAATGCGGGAAAGAAAGATGATCACGGCAGTGGAGAGCCTGGTGCCCCGCCCTTTATTCGCTCTCTCCGGCAAATGGTCAAGCGGCGCTTGGCGCTAGATAAGGTGGAGCTTGAAGGCGTCGTGCACGACGTTGGCGGCCCGTTCGCCATCCGCTTCGTCGATGGTGACGGCAATCTTGATCTCCGAGGTCGAGATCATCTGGATGTTGATTTTCGCGTCGGCGAGCGCGCTGAACATCTCGGCGGCGACACCGGAGTGGGAGCGCATGCCGATGCCGACCGCGCTCAGTTTGACGATCCCGGCTTCGGAGGTGAGGGCGGCATCTCCGCCGAGCGCGTCGAGCACCGGCTGGACGGCGGCCTGGGCTTTGCGGAGGTCGTGCTTGTGGAGGGTGAACGAGATGTCGGCGATGCCGGTTTTCGACACGTTCTGGACGATCATATCGATGTTCGTGCCCGAGTCGGCGAGGGCCTTGAAGATGCGTGACGCTACGCCGGGCTGGTCGGCAACGTGTTCGATGGTGATCTTTGCCTGGTCGCGCTCGAGGCTGACGCCGCGGATGACGACGGATTCCATGGATGGGTTTTCTTCGGTCACGAGGGTGCCTGGGTTGGTGTTCAAAGAGGAGCAGACCTCGAAGCGGACGCCGAACTTGTTGGCGAACTCCACGGCGCGGTTCTGCATGACTTTCGAGCCGGACGAGGCCATTTCGAGCATTTCCTCGTAGGCGATCTGGCTGATCTTGCGTGCCTGGGGGACGATGCGGGGGTCGCAGGTGTAGACGCCGTCGACATCGGTGAGGATCTGGCAGTGGTCGGCCTTGAGGGCGGCGGCGATGGCGATGGCGGAGAGGTCGGACCCGCCGCGGCCGAGGGTGGTGACGCGACCGTCGCGGTCGATGCCCTGGAAGCCGGCGACGATGCAGATGTTTCCGAGGTCGAGCAGCCGGTGGATTTCGCGCGGCTCGATGTTGTCGATCCGTGCGCGGGTGT
>CAZKYJ010000507.1:0-4481 GCA_964556355.1 uncultured Verrucomicrobiales bacterium
CACGTGCCACCCGGAACATGGGATCGGCGGCGGATTTGATCTGTTCGGCGCTCGTTCTTGGGGAAAGCTTGTCGGGCAGAGTTCCCTCGGAGCGATCGATAAAAACACGCGCGCTGAGGTGATTCGGGCACAATCGGATGACCTCCTGCAAAATCGCGAGCGCTTTGGTGGGAGAGAGTTCGCCCTCGTCACGCATGGTGCGGAGGGCGGCATACTTTTCCGATGCGACTCTCACTCCCTCAGGGAACCGAACGGTGGCGAATGCCGCTGAGAAATCGGCGGCGGAAAACAGTTGAAGGTCGATGAGCAGATCGGAGTCGCCCAAAAGTACGAGATCGGAGGCCGCGTGGTAGGCGGAAGTCGGCACGATGATCCGATCGACATTCGCACGCCGGGCCGCTCGGAGACGATCATGGAATTCTGAGGGCAGCGATAGGGAGCCCCCTTCGAGGGCGAGATCCGCGATGGGCATGATCGGCTCGTCGAGAGCTGTCGCGGTGTTGAGCGCTTCCACGAGCAAGGCTACCGCGGTCGCCGCCGAACCCGTATCGCCCTCCGGCAGATCCGCCGGAATCTCGACGCGAAACTCTAGACCCGGCGCGAGCGGTGTCAGAAAGCTTGGAGGGCGCTCGGAGAGAGCTTCCAGCTCCTTGGGCGCGCGTGGAGAGAAGTGGATCGGCGATGGTGTGAGCGCGTACTTGGCGCCCCGCGATGCCGATTCGGCGCGAAGGGTCGATGGCTGCATCCCCGATCTGCCGCCGAACACCGATGCGATCGACGCCGCGAGAGGTGACCCCGTAGCGGTTGCTGGATGAGAACCGTTGGCCGATCCACTTTCCGGAATGGTCGACTTCCAATCCGGACGGACGCGGACAAAGGCGTCGAGCGCCGGATCGAGGTCGCTGCCCACATCCAGGAGGAGCGAGGCGACGGCGTCGTGGGCGCTCCCCGCTGCCGAAAACACTTGGAGCTTGTCCGCGGCCTCCTTGAGGGTCTGCAGCACGCGCTCGCGGTCGGGCGTACCGGCTTTGGCAGGGGGGATGACGCCCAGCTTCAGTTGCCCCGAAGCGACGAGGCAGTCGCGGTCCCGCGGGGAGATCGCCAGCGCGACAGCCAGCGCTTTCGCACGGGTCGCCGCGGGAGCTTCCGAATCGGGGGCGAAGTTTCTCGCCACCGAGCCGAGCGCTCGGACGAGCGCGTCGCGGGTGTCCGGTTCGAGCGCGAGCCGATCGCCGTCGAAGAGGGGGACGGAGAGATCGGGCACGATAATACTGGAATCAGCCAGAAGTGGATGTAGCGGTGTGAGCGCGGCGAACGCCAAGCCGACGGAGAATCTTCGAAGAGCTGGCCCGAACCGATCAGTCACGGGGGGAGAGTAGACGAGAAATACGGATTTGGGTAGCGGGGGTGCCGGAGGGGCGAGAGCGGTGAACCGTTTCCGTTTGTCAACGAATTGTCGCTAGTCTAAGCCTTTCTATTGCCCCTCCCTATGAGCGAAGCCCCCGAAATCCCAGGATACGAGCTGTACGATCCGGTGGGGAGTGGTGCGGCGGGTACGGTTTACCGGTCGGCGCTGGCCTCCACCGGCCAGCATTGTGCCGTGAAAGTTTACCAGGGTTTGGCCGTCAACCGGCAGTACCTCTCGTTTTGTCTGGGCAAGCTATTCAGCCTGCCCGTCGAGCCGACCATTGTCGAATTGATCGGCGGAGACCTGAACAACCGGCCATACTACGTCGCCACGGGGTTCTACGACAGGTGCTTGGCGGATGTGGCGGACTCGGCGGGGGATGACGGGCAGGAAACGTGGCGCCTTATCAAGGGGATCGCCAAGGGGGTGGCATTCCTCCACCGGAACGGCGTGATCCATTGCAACCTGACGATGGAGAATATCCGGATCACCGACGGGGACGCCCCCGAGGTGAAGCTGACCGATTTCGGAACCGGGTGGATCGGGGGAATCCATCACCTCGAACTCGGCGACCATCCCTACTACCTCAGCCCGGACCAGCTCCGCCATCCGGATCAGATCGCCAACGGGCAGGGGGAGCGCTGGGATGTCTACAGTTTCGGGGTCATCGCGTTCCGCCTCCTCACGGGCCGTTTCCCGCGGGGCGAGAAGCACATCGAAGAGTACATCCGGATGGCGGTCGGTGCGACCCAGGCGGGAGCGCGCCCGACGGCGACCGATTTCGCGTCCCTCATCGAGGCGGAAGCCGAGATCGACTGGGGGAGTGAGGTCACCGAGGGCAAAGGGGCACGGCGCCGGGAGGTGATCACCCGGTGCCTCTCGCTTTCGCCGGACGCGCGATTCGCCGACCTTCGGGAAGTGCTCAGCGCGCTGGACGCCATCGAGCGGGAGCGGGCGTTCGAGGGGTACCGGCAGAAGGTCGAGGCGAAGCAGATCAAGCTGCGCAAGTGGGTGTCCTTCTGGCGGGCGGCCGCGGTTATTTTTCTCGTCGTGGCGGCCGGCGCCGCCGGGGCGATCGCGCTCCTCCGGCAGGACGCGCAGAAGCTCAAGGCCGACGCGAACTTCGCCGCCGAACGGGCCGCGGAGGCGCTGGCGACGAAGGACGGGGTCATCGTCGAACTTGAGGAGGCTGCCACCGAGGCGATCGCGGCGCGCTCGCTCGCCGTGCAGAACTGGGTGCAGGCGCAGCGTACCGCCGACCATTTTTTTGGCCTGATCGCCGACCAGGAGCCGACGGATGACGCCGGCCGCCAGGAGCTTGACCGCGGGCTCACCAGTGCGGCAGCCTTCTACGAGAATTTCTTGGACGATGCCGAGCCCCGCCCGGAACTTGAGGGAGAGCGGATCCGAGCAGAGCACAATCTCGCGCGAATCTATCTAAAACAGGGTCGGGTCGGGGAGGCGCTCCAGCGCTTCTCCACCGTGGCCGGAAGATTGGAGGGGTGGCTGGACTCCGCCGCGCCGGCCGATCCGTTCCGCAACGAGTTCCTCGAGCGACTGGCCCGTGCGAATCTCGAGGCCGCTCGGCTCCACGACGCCGCCGGCGAAGCCGACGTCGCACTCGATCTGCTGGAGGCAGTCACCAAACGTTTTGACTCCGCGGCTGAATCGGGAGGGCTGGGCGAATCGATCGAACGTCTCGTCGCGAGCGCGAACCACCTCCGGGCTGACATCCTCATGGAGAAAATCCATCTTGCCGGAGCCCTCCAGGCCTACGAAGACGCTCTCCACCTCGTCGCGCCGCTGGCCGCGCTCCCGGAGGCATTGCCGGAGGACAAGTTGCTGAAAGCGGTGGTCGGTGCCGGGATCGGCGAGATCTTTCGGGAGCAGGGAGAATTCGAAGATTCCGTGACCTGGTTGGTGGAGGCCGTCGGGGCGCTCCTCGAACTGAGTGACGAGTCTCCCGACAACCCGCATTACCGATTTGCGCTCGGAAAGGCGTATGCCGAGCTGGGGCGATCGATGGCCGCGCTCGGGAGCGCCACCGATTCCAGCCTGGCCCACACGGAAGCGATCAAGCTCTTGGCGGATCTCGTCAAGCGCTACCCGGATGAGCACGACTACCGCTACCAGCTCGCCGTGGAGTACGGGCGTATCGCCGATCTTGTCCGCGACTTCGGCAAACCGGAAAAGGCGAAAGAGTACCAGAGTGGATCGGTCGTTTTCCTTGGCGATCTGGTCGAGAAAGTCCCGGGCAAGCTTCTCTACGCCGCCACCTTGGCGCGGGAGCAGGGGGGGCTCGCGGAGCTCGAGGCCGATGCCGGAAACCGGGATGAGGCCATCCGGCTCCTGCAGACGGCCATCGAGAGATTGAAGCTCATCGTGGAGTCTGAGGAACTGCTCGCCCGCAGTGCCCGAGACGCGGGGATCGCGCTCGCCCAGCTCTACGGCTCCCTCGCCCACCTGGCAGAGACCGGCGGCGACCAGGCGCTGGCCAAGGAAAACTTCGCCAGCGCCGTCGCCGCATGGGAAGCGTTGGCTTCCTCCTCGAACGAATCCGACGTGGTGGCGAAAGGGTTGACGTGGAGCCGCGAACGGCTCGCAAAATACGCGCCCTGAAACATGCGCTAGCGCGCAATTTCCCATTCGCGAACCGGCATTTTCACCGGTATCTTAGCCTTTACATCATACATACACTCCCACCTCCGATCCCTCCCCCCCATCCCCCACGATTGATGAATGCCCCCAAAATTCTGACTGGACTCTGCGTACTGACACTCATGAGTCTCGGTTCGGCGACCGCCGCTATCCGAATCAACGAAGTTCACGCCAATGCTCCGGGCGGGGCTGACGTTAGCGGTTCAACCGGCTACGAGTACATCGAATTTATTAGCACCACCGGCGGCGTGGAGGCTCTCACGGGGATGTGGGTCATCGCCGTCGATTCGAAAGGCGGGGGGGTTGGCGATGTCGAAGGGGCTTGGAATGTCGGTTCTTTCCAGACCGGTAGCAACGGTCTCCTCTTGCTCGGGCTCAACTATGGCAGCGTCCCGCTCGGCGGCCCCTGGTCAAG
>CAZKYJ010000508.1:0-4479 GCA_964556355.1 uncultured Verrucomicrobiales bacterium
GCGGACGCAGCGATGGAAGCGCTCGCCGCTGAAGGTCTCGCCGTCGATGTCGTTCGCCCAATTTCCCCGCTCGTAAATGCCTTGTAGCACCTTGTAGGTCGGGTGCTCGTAAGCGCCGTCGAACCCGGCAGCTGCCAGTTCGTCGAGGACATCGGCATCGGTCAGCTTGGCGGGATCGTTGTCGTAGGCTTCGGCGATGAAGAATGCCGTCGCGTCCCTCGCGCGCGCGCGCCGCACCGCCCAGCGCCAGAACTCCACGGGGACGATGTGCGCCATGTCCGCGCGGAAGCCGTCCACGCCCATCCCCTGCCAGTAGGCGAGGATCGTATCCATCGTCGCCCAGGTGCGGGGGACCTCCTCAACCGTCGCGTCCGGGCCGGGCAGATGACCCGTCGCCCGCCCGAGGGTGAAGTCGTGACCGTAGTTTAGCTTCACCGTCTCGTACCAGTCGTGCACCGAGGGCGACCAGGTGATCGCATTGTTACCGGTCACCCGGCCGAAGTCGGACTCGGGCGTGAAGGATCCGGTGCATTGCGGCATCCCGACGGTCGGCAATTTCAGCGGCGCCCCACCGCCCGGATGGCATGGCTGAAGGTAGTAGAAATGGTTGTCGCGGTCGAAGAAGGCACCCGGGTCGTCGCCCTCGCCGAACGAGAGCTCCGGCCGCACGTCGGAGGCGTAGCTCCGCGCCACATGGTTCGGCACGAAATCGATGATCACCCGGAGCTGGTGCTGGTGGCACCGGGCGACCAGCCTCCGAAATTCCTCCAGACGGTTTCCGGGATCGGCCGCGTAGTCCGGGCAGACATCGAAATAGTCGCGGATGGCGTAGGGGCTGCCCGCCCGACCCTTCAGGATGTCCGGAGGGTCCGCGGGCCGCCCGGGATAGGCCGTGCCGCTCGCGTGCTCGAGAACCCCCGTCGGCCAGATCGTGTTGAATCCCATCTCCCGGATCGCCGCCAGCGCTTTCCCGTCGATGTCACAGAATTTTCCACAGCCATTCTCACCGATCGACCCACCCGGCGTGCGCGTGGGGCTGGTGTTGCCGAACGTCCGTACCAGTAGCTGGTAGATCACCGGTCTCGCGTCGGGGTCGCTCATGATGACGGATACTACTTGGGGAGAACACTTCTAGCAGATACGTTTTCGCCGCTCCCCCCCCACCTCAGGCGATCACGTCGCCGACCACGTGGCCGTGGACGTCGGTGAGGCGGTAGTCGCGCCCCGAGTAGCGATAGGTCAGCCTTTCGTGGTCTAGCCCCATCAGGTGGAGGATGGTTGCGTGGAGGTCGTGGACGTGCACGCGGTTCTCCACCGCGGTCAGTCCGAACGCGTCCGTCGACCCGTAGCTCGTCCCTCCCTTCACCCCGCCCCCTGCCATCCAAACGGTGTATCCGTAGTGGTCGTGGTCTCTCCCGAGCTGCCCTTCCGACGTGGGCGCCCGCCCGAACTCTCCACCCCAGACGACCAGGGTCTCGTCGAAGAGCCCGCGCAGCTTCAGGTCTTTGATCAGCGCAGCGATCCCCTGGTCGCAGGCGCGCGCCAGTGTCGCGTGTCCGTCCACGATGTTCCCGTGCCCGGTGTCCCACGCGATGTCGTAGCCATCGATCGACAGCGATAGCTGCACGCACCGCACCCCGCGTTCGATCAACCGCCGCCCGATCAGGCATCCTTTCGCATACTCGCTGTCGCCGTACATCTTCAAGGTCGCCTCCGATTCCTTCGACACATCGAAGACGTCCGGCACGGAAAACTGCATGCGGAAGGCCATCTCCATCGCCTCGATCCCGGCTTCCAATCCGCGGTCGCGCTCCCGCCGTTCGAGGTGGATGTGGTTCAGCTGTGCCATCAGATCCGCCTGCGACCGCTGCGCGCTCCGGGAAAGCCGGGGGTTCTTCAGGTCCCGCATGACCGCATCGGGTTCCATGCTTCCGATGTTCACGTAAGTTCCGGCGTAGGCGCCCGGCAGGAACGAGTTCCCCCAGTTTGCCAGTTTCCCCCGAGGCTGCGCCCGGGGCGACATCGAGACGAACCCCGGCAGGTTTTCGTTTTCCGATCCGAGCCCGTAGACGAGCCACGAGCCCATGCTCGGCCGGTTTGGTTGCAGCGCCCCGACGTTCATCATCATCATCGCCCCGGCGTGCTCCGGGATATCGGTATGCATCGAATGGATGAAACAGATGTCGTCGACGCACCCGCCGACGTGGGGAAAAATGTCGCTCACCCACTTGCCGCACTCACCGTACTGTTTGAACCCGAAAGGCGAGGGCATCAGGCCGCCCTGCGTGTTGCGCAAGGATTTGCGATTCACCAGGTCCGGCCGCTCACCGGCATGTTTCGCGATGGCGGGTTTGTGGTCGAAAGTATCGACCTGCGACGGGCCGCCCGGCATGAAAAGTTGGATCACGCGCTTCGCCTTCGGGGCGAAATGCGGCCGTTTCGGTGCCAGCGGAGAAACCGGCGCCGCGCTGGCGTCGCCGAGCATTCCCGCGAGTCCGAGGGTGCCGAATCCGGCACCCATTTTCCGTAGGAACTCGCGCCGCGATCCGGGGGCCGCCGCCGATTTTCGGAATGCCGCTTCGTGGGCGAGAAATTTCATCGTGTCATTGTGGGTCAGGGTGTTTCCATGAGCTCCTGCGTTCCCAGCAGCACCTGTGCGTAGGATTCCCAGCGCGGGGGGGCGCCGTCCTCGACCTCGCCGTCCAGGTAGGCCAAGCCCGCGTTGATCTCCTCTCCGTCCGGTGCCCGTGCCCACAGGAGCGCGTAGACCCGCCGGATCCGGGCCACCGCGTCGTCGCCCGCCTCGCGGGCGACCCTCCCGGCGAGCGCCCGCGACCTCTCCGCCATGAACGGGCTGTTCATCACGAACAGATACTGTTGCGGAACCGTGCTGGCGACGCGCTGAGGGCTCGTCGCCCGCGGCGTCGGGAAGTCGAAGATCCGCAAGAACTCGTCGGAGAGAAACCGGTCTCCGTTCCGGCTAATCTTCGCGTACAAGGTTCGCCGCCGGCTCCCGAGGATCTCCTCGAACGGCGGGCCGCCCACCGTTCGGTCGAGCTCGCCCGTCGCGGCCAAGACGGTGTCTCGCCAGACTTCGACATCCAGCCGCCGAGGGTTCGCCCGCCAGATCAGGCGGTTGTCCCCGTCTTGGTCGAAGGCCTCCGCCCGGTAGGTGCTGTCCATCTGCCATGTCGCGGAGAGCAGGATGCGCCGGTGCAGTGCCTTCAGTGACCAACCGTCTTCGATGAAGGTTGCCGCGAGCCAATCTAACAGCTGGGGGTGCGTCGGAGCCTCCCCCAGAATTCCGAAATTGCTCGGCGAGCGCACCAGCGCCCGGCCGAAGTGCCACAGCCACACGCGGTTTACCATCACCCGTGCCGTCAGCGGGTTCTCGGGATCGGCCACCGCCTCCGCCAGCTGCGCCCGTCCGCTGCCGCTTTCGAATACCGGCCCGTTCCCGCCCCCGAGGATCTCCAAAAACCGTCGGGGCACCAGCGCGCCCGGCTTCCTCAGGTCACCGCGGATCGCCACGGGCATGTGACGGTTCCCGGTCTCTCCAAGACCGTGGGCGATGGCGTACTTGGCCGGCGCCACCTCCTTGGCCGCTGCAACCTCCGCGCGAAGCGCCACCAGTTCGGCCCGCGCCCCTTCCGCGAGTTCCTTTTCCACCATTCCGCGCTCGATCCCGAGTTCCTTCGCCTTCGCGTCCAACCATCCGTTGACCGCACTCTCTTTCGCCCGGACGACCTCCTGTCCGGCGTTGTAGGTTTCGACGACGGCGGGATCCACCAGTGGATGCTCGACGATCCCGGAGTTCCGGAAAATCCCGGCAAGGGCGTAGTAGTCCTCGATCGTCACCGGGTCGAACTTGTGATCGTGGCAGCGCGCGCACGCCACCGTGAGCCAGACGAACGCCCGCGAGAGGGTATCCACCCGGTCCGCCAATGTCTCCGCCTCCGCCTGGGCCGTCGCCTCAGGATCACCACCGTCCGACCGGTAGGTCGGGCCGACGGCGAAGAACCCGGTTCCGATCATCCCGTCCCCTCCGCCGATCACGTCCCCCGCGATCTGTTGTCGGACGAACGTGTCGTAGGGCATGTCCCGGTTCAATGCTGCCACCACCCAGTCCCGGTAGCGCCAGGCGTCGGGCAGGTCGCCCTGGTCCAAAAAGCCACCGAGCCCGTCGCTGTAGCGGGCAACATCCAGCCAGTGTCGCGCCCAGCGCTCGCCGTAGTGGGGCGAGGCCAGCAGCCCGTCCACCACGTTTTCGAAGGCCGTCGGGTCCCCGTTCGCCACGAACGCCTCCACCACCTCCGGAGCCGGCGGCAGCCCGACGAGATCCAGGTAGGCCCGACGGATCAGCGTCCGCCGGTCCGCCTTCGCGCCGGGCTGCAGCCCCGCTGCTTCCAACCTAGCGAGGACGAACTGGTCGATCGCCCCGTGCGGCCAGCTGTCGTCCTCGACGGCGGGGGGCTCGGC
>CAZKYJ010000509.1:0-280 GCA_964556355.1 uncultured Verrucomicrobiales bacterium
GGGGCGACCGTGGCATCGGGCAGGAGGTCACCAGCCAGCTGCTCAACGGTGAACCGGTCGAACGGCATGTCCGCGTTGAGGGCGGTAATGACCCAGTCCCGGTAGGGCCACATCGTACGCATGCTGTCGATCGAGTAGCCGTTCGAATCCGCGTAGCGGGCCTGGTCGAGCCAGTGGCGCCCCCAGCGCTCGCCGTAGTGGGGGCTGGCGAGGAGCCGGTCGGCAAGGTCGCCGACGGCCGCATCGGGGTCGGCGGCGTGGGCGCCGACGAAGCGCTCGA
>CAZKYJ010000509.1:290-4478 GCA_964556355.1 uncultured Verrucomicrobiales bacterium
TGCGAGGCTACTTGCGCGCACCTCGCACGACCGACCTCCTCCGGTGCCGGGAGGATACCGGTGAGATCCAGGCTGGCCCGACGGATGAGGGTACGCGGGTCGGCCTCGGGGGACGGGGGGATATTTTTTTCCGCGAGGCGCGCGCGGACGAAATGGTCGATCGATCCCCCTCCCCCGCTGCGCGCCGGCGGGACGAACGCCCAGTGGGGTTGGTAGGCGGCGCCGGAAGCGATCCAGCGGGTCAGGATGGCAATCTCGTCCGCACCGAGGGGCGGCTTGGCGCTTTTCGGCGGCGGCATGAGCTCGTCTTCATCATCGGTATGGACGCGGAAGAGGATCTCGCTGCCGGCGGGGTCACCGGGGACGATGCCGGCGTAGCCGCCGAGGTCTCGCGTGGCACCCTCGAAGGTGTCAAGCCGGAGGTCGGCCTTGCGGGTTTTCGGGTCGGGGCCGTGGCACTGAAAGCAACGGTCGGACAGGATGGGGCGGACGTCCCGGTTGTAGGAGACCGGCGTCTCCGCGTGGAGGGCAGACGCGACGATGAGGGACAGGGCGCCGAGCGCCAGACGTGGATCGTTCAACATGGGAAATTGGCTACCGCCCGGCGGCGGCGAAATGGGCGGCCACCTCGTCGGCGCCGAGGGGACGGTCGTAGATAGCCACCTCGTCGAGCTTGCCGGTAAATCGGCGCGCCTGGTCGTTGAAGCCGGGCGGCCGGAGCACGCCGAGGACGACCTGGTAGCCGGAGTCATCGACCGGCGACGAGTGGGCGACCTCCTGGTCGAGCTGGCCATCGACGTAGATGCGGAGGGTGGCCTCGGCCTGCACCGCGACCACGTGGCTCCAGCGAAGGAGCCGGTACTTGAAATCGGAGAACGCGCTGGTGCCGGTGTTGCCGCCGGGGGGAACGCGGTGGAGGAAGCGCAGCGCCCGCACTTGCTGGATGATGCCGTCGGCGCTCGACTTGTTACCGGTGAGCTCGACCACGGAAAGGTAGGCGGGGGCGACGCGTTCGTTCTCGTCGACAGGGAGCCGCCAGCCCGGCTGGATGAGGCCGACGAGCGTAGCGTGCTCGACGGTGCGCGGGCTGATCCAACACTCGACGGTGTAGCCTCCCCCGTTGAGGCCGGGGAGCGGGTCGCCGACAAAGTAGCCGGCGGTTTCGCCGTCCATCCCCGGCTCCGAAAACGGGATGGCCGCGTGGCGCCCCCCTTCGCCCACCACGTTCTCCACCGAGTCTCCAGACGGGGAGGCGAACCGCCAGTAGGCCACCGGAGCGGAGGCGATGACCGCCTTGGGATAGGTGGCCGCGACCTCCAGATCGGGGAGCTGAAACTCGAACGGTTCGACGAACGATTCGCCGCCCATGTCATGGGGGCGGATATCGACCGCCCCGGTGTCGATCTCGAATCCGTTCCCGGCGGTGGCGCGATAGTCGCGGATGGTGGCACCGTTTTTCCCGAGGACCGAGGCGACGACCTCGCCGTCGCGCACGATGACCCGGCTGATGCCTGTCGGGCGAACATTGGCCGAAAATGCGGTCCCGATATCGACGAGCGCCATGTCTTTCGAGCGGATGGTGAACCCGGCGGCGGAAGGCGGCACCTGCGCGCTGATCTGCCCCTCGCTCAGATAGATCTCCATAGGTGAGATGATCACAAAGTCGGCGGGCGCGCCGATGGTGATCTCGGCTCCGCTGACGAAGCCGAGGCCGAGCTCGCCCGCGGCCAAGGTGTAGGCGCCGGCGCGGAGCGGGACGCCGACTTCGGGGCGGACGCCATCCCGGTTCCAGACGACGCCGCGGGCGCTGCCGATGACGGCGACCGGTTCCCCGCTGGGTTCCGCCGCAACGCCGGTAGCGACATCGGCCGACGGGTCCGAATCGAGCGAGCGCGAGACGAGGGTGGCCACAGCAGCGGTGGCGACCAGTGCGGCGGCAATGGCGAAGATGGGCAGGGTGCGGGCTGGGCGACCGCCAGGCTTCGGGCGTTCACCCACGGCGGCACCCTCGATTTCGAACCGGCGGCCGACCTCGAAGTGCAGATCCATCGTCTGCAGGTAGACGCGGCGGGCAGCGGGCGAACCTCCGAGAATCTCCTCGAGTCGGGCGAGATCTTCGGCTTCCGAGGCGTCGTCGCACAGACCGGCGAGCAGGTGGCGCAGCTCCCGGGCATCGTAGTCGGATTCAGCTGACATCGAAGCCCTCCTTTCGCATGGCGCGATCGACGCAGACCATGAGGTTTTCGCGGATGCGCTCGAGCGCGTAGTAGAGCTTGTGCACCGAGCGCCCGAGCTCGACCGCGAGGTCGGAAACGGTCGCCGCCGAGGCGTAGCGGCGGCGGAGCAGATCGCGGTCGGCGGACGAGAGCTTCGCGAGGCAGGCGTCGAGCGCGCGACGGCGCTGCCGGAGGGCGGGCTCCTCGGCCGCGTAGTCGGCGGCGATGGTCTCGAGGAGCCCGTCGTTGAAGACGAGACGGTTCCGGCCGATACGCTTGCGTTGTTTGAGAACCTCGAAGTAGGCGAAGCGCATCGCCCACGGAAGAAACGGCCGGGTCTGATCGAACTCGCCGAACTTCTTCCAGAGGAGGATCGCCGTCTCTTGCATGACATCGTTCGGGTCGCCGCCCACGGGCATGAGCGAGACGATGTAGCGGAAGACGTCGCGCTCGTGACGCGTCAGTAGACGCACGAACGCCTCGTTGTCGTCAGTTTCGTCAATGGGGATCGGGTTGCTCATCAGGGTCGGGCGCGCGATGACGTGCCGTCATAGGAATTCCTCCACCGGTGGGGTCAATCGGAAAAAAATCTCGATTCCGCCAAGTTTTTTTCCGAAATGCACTCGTCGCGGAGGAATTAGCCAAAGAGTCGGCTCCTCCACCACCACCCCAGTTTCCGCGCCCCCCCGCAGCGCCGTCCCGCAAGATCACCCCCACCCTCGCGCCAATCCCCCGATGAAAACCCCCACCGGCCTCCCCGCCGCCTGTCTTCTCGTCATCGCCCAAACCGCCAGCGCCGCCCCCATCGGCTACTGGGATTTCGACTCCAACCTCGACGACCTCTCGGGGAACGGCAACGACGCCACCCTGCTCGGTTCCGCTTTTTTCGATGCCTCCGATGTGCCCGCCGCCCTCGCGAGCAGCACCCATTCCATCCGCTTCGATGGGCTGGACGGCAGCCTGGTCAGCATCAACGACGGGGCCGGGGGACTGGGAGTTTCCGACCTGGCCAGCTTCACCCTCTCGCTCTGGGTCAAAGGCAATCCGCAAGGGGACAAACGGGTGTTCTCCGAAGGATCGACCCTGAGCAACACCCCACTCTACAATGTCGGCACCGCTCCCGGCAGCGCCAACGGGTCGGTAGATTTCTTCCGCCGCACCACGACGGCCACCACCAACAACCACCAGCAGTCCACCGCCGCCGCCTTCGACAATACCTGGCACCATATCGTAGTAGTCGACCAGGCCGGCGCGGTGGCGCTCTACATCGACGGAGTCTTTGACCGGACATACACCTACACCGACGAGTCACTCGCGGTTGACACCACCACCTTCGGAGGCATCCTCCGGGCGACTGCCTGCTGCAGCTTCGATGGCAATATCGACGACCCCGCCATCTGGGATATCGCCCTGAGCGAAGGTGAAATCGCCCTGCTTGCCGCCGGGAACTCGCCGCTGGATCTGGACACCGACGACGATGGCGACGGGCTCCCCAACGCATGGGAGATCAGCTTTGACCTCGACCCGGATGACAATGGCGCCAATCCCAACAACAACGGGGAGGTGGGCGATCCCGTAAATGGTCCCGACGGCGACCCCGACATGGACAACCTTTCCAACCTGATGGAGTTCGAGCGCGGCACCAGCCCTATCATCGCCGATTCCGACACGGACGGGATCGAGGACGGTGACGAGGTGGCCGACGGCACCAACCCGCTCCTCGCGGATACCGACGGCGACGGCCTCACCGACGGTCAGGAGCGCGACCTCATGACCGATCCCCTTCTCACCGATAGCGACGGCGACGGGATCAACGACGGCACGGAATTCCTCGCCGGGAGCGACCCGACCGATGCCGCGAGCCCCGGGCTCGCCGCGGCGCTTTGCGCGTTCTGGCCCCTGGACAGCGTGGGGGGAAGCGCCCCAGACCTCACCACGCAGGACGACGGCCCGAACGGCTACCATCTCAGCC
>CAZKYJ010000510.1:0-4474 GCA_964556355.1 uncultured Verrucomicrobiales bacterium
GCGCCAGGTGGGCAAACTTCTTCTTGACTGGATTACAGATGTAATCCAACATATGACTTACAAATGTAAGTTGACTGTGATGAGCGATGGTGGACAGGATTCTTCTTTGCCCCCGCCGATATCCGATGCGGAGTGGACGGTGATGCGGGTATTTTGGAGACTGGGCGAGGCGACGACCGCCGGGGTGGTGGCGGCGTTGGAGGGCAGGACGAAGTGGAAGGCGAAGACGGTGCAGACGCTGATCGGACGCCTGGCTCGGAAAGGGGTTCTCCATTTTCGGAAGGAGGGACGCGAGCACATCTACCGCCCGGCCTTTGATGAGAAGACCTGCGAACTCGAGGCCAGCCGCACGTTTTTGGATCGGGTTTTCGGGGGGAAACTCACCCCGTTCTTGGCGACGTTCGTCGAGGGGAGACAGTGCTCCCCAGAAGAACTGGCCGAGCTGAAACGCATCTTGGAGGACCAGGAAAATGGCATCGATCGTTGATGGGCTCGTCAGTCTGGGCACCTGGACGCTCCGGAATTCCTTGGAGGCGGGCGTGCTGATCCTTCTCGTGGCGGCGCTCGGGCTCCTCTGGCGCCACCGTATCTCGCCCGCCTTCCGCTCCGTGCTGTGGATCGCGGTGGGGATCCGGCTGCTCCTCCCGGTCGCGCCGCCGAGTTCGCTGAGCATTTTCAACCTCCTCCCCGATTCGCCCACGGCGATGGCGACTGCGCCCCAGTCGCCCGAGCGGCTCCCCGTCGATGCCATTGGCGCGGCGTCATCGGTGCCGGAACCCTTCCTCACGGAGGGCCGGGAGAACCGATCCCCGGGCGGCCGCTGGCTGGCGGTGCTGTGGTTACTGGGTTTTGCGGGCATTCTTGGGGTGGCCTTCTCTCGCCAGATCCGGGCTCGGCGTTGGGTGGGCGGTCTCCCTGAGGTGGGGGATGCGCGCCTCCATGCCAGCTTGCGGTGGTGTGCGTTGCGGGCGGGAATCCCGTCCCGACTCGTGCTGGTCGAGTGCCCGCAGGTCACCACAGCGGCGGTGTTTGGCGACTTCCGAGCCACCCACGTCGTCGTGCCGGTCGGCTTCGGCACCCACTATTCGGAAGCCGAAGCGCGCGGCATTTTCCTCCACGAACTTGCCCATGTCCGCCGCCGCGACCTGCTTTGGAACTGGATGACCTTGCTGGTGCAGGCTCTCCACTGGTTCAACCCATTGGTCTGGTGGGCCGGCCGTCAGTTCCGTGCCGAAAGGGAGCTAATCTGTGATCGTCTCGCCCTCGGCCACCTCCCCGAACAGTCACACCGGGACTACGGCCAGGCTCTCCTCAAATCGTTGGAATTTGCCCGCCGAGGACCGGCGCCGATGGCCTCCTTTGCCCCCTTTCTCTCACGCAACGCAGAACTCAAACACCGACTGACCATGACCCGTAATTCCCAATCCATCCAAGCACACCCGCTTCTCCACGCCGTAGCCGCCCTCCTCGCGACGGCAGCTTGCGCCATCACATTCTCCTCTGCACTCGCCGACGACGAACCCCGTGAGGGTCGTCGCGACCGCGATCCCGGCCCGTCCGCCGAGGGCAGCCGCGACCGCGATCCCGGCCCATCCGCCGAAGGTAGTCGCGACCGCGACCGCGAGCCCGGCTCATCCGCCGAAGGCAGCCGCGATCGCGAACTGCGCGTCGTCATCCGCGATGAGGATGTTATTCTCAACGGTCGGATTGTGGCGCAGGGCAAGTTGCGTGGCGTGCTGAGCGGCAATCGGATCGGGCGGGCGGTGATTCAGGCTTCGACGAACACCCCGATGGAGACCGTCTTATCGGTGATGGATGCCTTGCGAGACAACGGTGTCCGCGAGGTGCGGATGGGAGCTACAGAGGCACCGCGCGAAGGAGATCGGGGCATCTCGCGTGAAGGTGACCGCGGAGGCGACCGCGAGCGCGGCCCGGAAGGCCGCAGGGAAGGGGACCGGGGCAATTCGCGCGAAGGGGACCGCGGAGGCGACCGCGAGCGCAGCCCGGAAGGCCGGAGGGAAGGGGACCGGGGCAATTCGCGCGAAGGTGACCGCGGAGGCGACCGCGAGCGCGGCCCGGAAGGCCGGAGGGAAGGTGACGGAGGCGGCTCCCGGGAGGGTTCCCGCGATGGCGACGGAGGGAGCTCTCGAAGTGGTTCCCGCGACGGCGACCGCTAGGGCCGAATCGCCGGTTTTTCGCGCACAACCCCGCCGCCGATCAGGGGGTACCTTCGTTCCCGGCCGTCCGGGGTCGGGGCGCCAGCCTCTTCGTTGGCGCGGACGGAGGTCGGTACGCGGAGTCCGGGTGGGGACAGGAAGCGATCGGGAGCAATTCTCGGGGGTGCTGTCTCGACAAGCTGCCCGGGATGCGATTATGTCGCGGGTGGAAAGTGTTCACTCCCAGGCATGCTGACGGCGGATCAGGTCACCGCCATCGTCCCCGACGCGGCTTCGCTGAAGGCCGGGCGCGGGCTGGCCACGCCCCGCAAGTGGCAGTTGCTCGGCGGGGATACCGAGGCGCTTTGGGGGCTCGCCATGGGGTCGGGGAAGAGCCCCTACCAGACGCGGGTGGCGCTGGGTGACCTGGCTACCAAATGTTCTTGCCCGAGCCGGAAATTCCCTTGCAAGCATGCCATCGCCCTGATGTTGATCGCCTGTGGCGAACCCGCGTCGCTCGCGGAAACGGCGCGACCGGACTGGCTGACCGAATGGCTCGACGCGCGCGCCGAGCGAAAGGAAAAGAGCGCCGTCCGGAAGGTGGCAAAGGCGGGCAAGCCGACCGACGAAGCGGCGGCGGCCAAACGGCGGGAGAAGAAGGCGGCGCGGGTCGGGGAGGGTGTCGAGCTGCTGCGGCAGACGCTGCTCGATCTCGCGCGCGACGGCCTGGCGTCACCGGCGGCGCGGGACGGGGCGACCTGGGACAACCTCCAGCGCCGGATGGTCGATTGCCAGGCGCCGGGCCTGGCCGGAGCGCTGCGGATGGTGGCCGATGAGATCCTGCCGCACCCGGACGTCGAGACGAGGTTGGCCTATGAGGCGGCGCGGCTTTTCTTGCTGTGTGAGAGCTACCGGCGACGCGAGCAACTGGACGAAACCCTGCGGGCGGAAGTCGAGACCTCGGTCGGCGATGGCCCGAGGGCGGAAGAGATGATGGCGCTGCCGCCGGTCGAGGACGCGTGTTTCGTCGCGGGGAGGCAGGTGTTCGAGCGGGAGCGCCTGGTCACTTCGCTGAGCTGGGTGCTCGGCCGCAATTGCCGGCGTTGGGCGAAAGTGTTGCGCTTCGCGCACCTGCCGGCGACCATCGCCGAGCCGTGGCCGGTGGGAACTACCGTGGAGGTCGGCCTGTGCTTCCATCCCGGTGCCGGGCCGTCGCGGGCGGTATCGCGGGGCGACGGGGTCGCGGCTGTCGGGCCGCTGCCGGAGCCTTCGGACGCGGGCTTCGATGCCCTGATCGAGCGCTATGCCGGAGCGCTGGCCAAGAATCCGTTTTTGCGATCACTCCCGTTTTTGGTCGCGCTCCTCCCCGACCGCACCGGGTTTCTCGCGGATCGGCTTGGCCGGGTGCTGCCCTGGCAGGCCGGAAACGACGAGACGCTGCGGGTGGAAGCGATCGCTGGAGGGGCACCGACTTTGGTCTGCGGCGAGTGGGACGGGTTCGCGATCCGGCTGTTGGCAGTGGCCGACGGGCAACGCTGGGCAACCCTCAATCCACGCAACGGGTGAATCGCGAGCCGACATGTGAAATTCAATTCCTTCTAGGTGAGCCCACGCGGGCTCTGATCGCGGAGCGAGCAGCCTACGTAGACTGCTCGCTCCGCGAGCAGGAATGCCCCGCTACGATCGGCGCGTCCATCCCACTGCCGTTTTGCGAATGAACGACGCCCCCCTCATTTCCGCGAGCCTGCTCGGTGCCGGTCGCCTGAACACGCTGCCGCCGGCGCCCGATGCATCGTGGCAGCCAACCTGGGACGCCGTCCCGATGGACGACACCGCCGCGGCGCTCTTGTCCGCGCTGGCCTTGGATCGCGCCGCGCGGCTGGCCGGAAGGATCTCGGCGGAGGCGGCGGAACCCGCTGAGATCTGCCCCCAGGAAACCGCACCCGAACTCGACGGAACTGCGGTCGCGGCTCTGTTGCGGATGATCGGGGGTGAGTACCGTGAGGTGCTCCCCGAATGGTTGGAATCGACCACCGGCTGTGGTCGCATCGTCCCGGCGCACGTCTTGCCCGAATTGCTGCACGCGGGTCACCGGGACCGCGCCCTGCGCCCTTCGTTGGCCAGGCTGATGGGCGAACGCGGCCGCTGGATGGGGCGCCGGCATGAGGAATATCGGTGGGTGGTGGACAGCGGCGCCGGCGGCGATGCCGATTGGGATGCCGATGCGACGGCCGATCGGCTGGAGTGGCTGCGCGCGACGCGTGGCAGCGATCCCGACCAGGCGGTGGCAGCGCTTCGCGAGAGCTGGGCGGGGGAGT
>CAZKYJ010000511.1:0-4459 GCA_964556355.1 uncultured Verrucomicrobiales bacterium
GCTTACATGGTCGCCCTCGACCAGTTCCAGGGTCAGTACCCGACGGGTCGAATGTCGACGATCTCGAGGTGCGGGGCACCATCGTGCAGAACTTCCCCCCGGCCTTCTCCGTCGATCGCGCCACGCTCGCCCCGGTCGCCGTGGGCAACAGCGTGAGCGAAGACATCAGCGGCTTCGCCAGCGATCCCGAATCCGATCCCCTCACCTTCTCCAAAGTGGGCGGCTCGGCCTTCCTCGATGTCGATGCCAACGGCCTTGTCACCGGCATGCCGGTCGAGGGCGATGTCGGGCTCGCATCCATCGTGGTGCGGGTCACGACCCCCCAAGGTGGCAGCGACACCGCCACCTTCGTGCTGAGGGTGGAGTCAGCCACCGCGCCGGAGCAAATCCTCTTCGGCTGGTGGCCGCTCAACGAGGGGGTCGGGAACACCGCCTTCGATATCAGCGGCAACAACAACACCGGTACCATCGCCAACGGACAGACCGGCGGGCTCGACGCCAGCGGCTCGGCCTGGACTCTCGACCCCGTATGCGGCACCGTTTTCAGCTCCAACGGCGACAACTTCGACGCCGCCATCCCGGGTGCCTGGGTAGCGATGGCGTCCCCTCTTCCGCCGCTGGATCTCAACTCGGATTTCAGCTGGTCGCTCTGGGCGAAGCCGGACCAGGCGGTGAACAACGACATCATTGTGGGCAACCGCTTCATGAGCGTCACCGGCGGCGTCGGCACCGATTTCGCCCCTCAAGAATTTATCAAATTCACCTCCAACCGCTTTGAGTTTGACGCCGTTGGAGGGCCCGGCTTCGACTACGCCGACCTTGTCCAGGGCGAGTGGGTGCACCTCGTCATCGTCAAGCAGGGAAACCTCCTGTTTTTCTACCGTGACGGGGTCATTATCGGGGGCAACCCGATCACCCAGGCAACCATCAATCCGCAGCCACTGTTCTTTTGCGGCCAGGGGGGGCTCGAGGTGTGGCGCGGCTGCCTCTCCGACGTGCGCCTTTACCAAAGTGCACTCTCCGGCCCCCAGGTGGCCGAGATCTTCGACAACAAGGGCGTCGTTCCCGGCGCCAATTTCCGCATCACCTCGGTGGTGCGCGATGTCGTCACCGGTGAGGTGACTATCACCTTCCCGACCCGTCCGGGCAGCACTTACATCATCGAGGGGAAACGGAGCCTCACCGACCCGTTCTGGGAAGAACTGGCCGAGGACGCCACTAGCCCGTTCACCCTGCAGTTCGGCGACAGCATCGACCCCACTGTCGAGCCCGCGGTCTACCTGCGCGTGCGCGAGGGGTCGTGATCGGCAAGCGTAACGAGCGTTCCACAGGGAGCTCGGGCTGACGACCTAGCTTGCGCCCCGTCGACTGTCTCGCGTCCGGCTCTGCCTTCGCTGAATTCCGCCGTGCCCGGTCGGCGGCCGCGTCGTGGCGTCCCCTCGGGATTTCCTCGCGCCAAGCCGAGATCCTAACATCGATCGATCATGCCGGATCACCCACGGTTCGACCCCAGATTGGCCGGTTTCGGAGCTTCCAGATGGCGTTTCATCCATCGGTGGTTGTCGGCGACTTCGCCCTCCGCATACCCTTGCCGGACGCCCTCCGGGACGCGGTAGCCACGACGGCGGCCAGCGCCCTCGGCACGGCGCCCCCAGATCGAACACCACCATCATGAACCCCCTACTCCGCCCTGGCATGATCTTCATGCTAACCGCCCTAACGTTTTCCCACCCCGCCGTCGCCGGCCCCGCGTTCTCCCCGACGACCGATGCGGTGGAGGCCCCCGCCGAGGTCGCCCCCGATCCGATCGTTCGCCCGAGCCTCGACCTTCGTGCACGCTACGAATTCCGGGAGGTCGACCCCTTCGACCCCTCCCATTCGGGGACCGTCCGGGCACGTGCCGGCCTGCTCACCCGCGAGTTGGCTGGTTTTTCAGCCTTCGCCGAGCTCGAGGCTACCCAGGCGTTCCTGGATGACTATCGGAGCAACCCCGCCGATGATTCCACCGATCCTTTCGAGTCCAACAACTCGGTCATCGCGGACCCGGAGAACTTCGAACTCAACCAGGCGTGGCTGCAATACCATCGGGACGGTTTCACCGGCAAGGCAGGGCGGCAGCGCATTATCCGCAACAACGCCGCCTTCATCGCCCACGTCGGCTGGCGGCAGAACGAACAGACCTACGACGCCATCGATCTGGCCTATGCGGCCGACCCCTTCACCGTGTCCTACACCTATTCGAACCAGGCGCTCCGCATCTTCGGTGACGGCGCGAACGACGCGCCCCCCGGCGCGCCCCTGCGGGACTTCGAGGGCGACTTCCACTTCATCGACGGAAAGTACACGACAGATGCCTTCACCGTCGCCAGCTACGCCTACCTACTCGATATCGACAACAGTGCCGCCGTGGGGCGCAACAATAGTTTCGGAGGATTCGTGGAAAGCGGCCCATGGCGGGCAGAAGTCGCCTACCAGGATGGCGAGAGCAGCCTGGCATCGGGGCACTACGGTGCTTGGTACGGCCATGCCAGCTGGAAGAAGTCGTTCGGCCCCTCGACCTTCACCGCGGGGTTCGAGTTCCTCCAAGAGGATTTCAAAACCCCCTTCGCCCTCCTCCATGCCTTCAATGGCTTCGCCGATGCCTTCGCCCAACAGCGCGCCGGCCTCAGCGACGCCGGGGGCGCCTACCGGGGGCTCAGCGATGCCTATATCGGCTATGGCCGCAGCGACCTCCCGCTCGGCCTGACGGTGGCGACCGCACTCCACGCCTTCGGTGACGACCGCTGGGACACCACCTACGGCTACGAGGCGGATGCCGTCCTTTCCAAGGCGTTCGGCAACGGATTCGTCGCCAACCTGAAAGGTGCCTGGTTCTTCGCCGAAGAAGGTGGCGGGTTTGCCGACATCAGCCAGGTCACCCTCGAGCTGAACTACCGGTTCTAGCACCGTTCGGTCGCGCCGGCGGCACCCGCGGTCTCGGGCTTCCGCACCCCTGGGATCCCTACCGGGCGGGACCGGAGGATCCGATGCGATCCCGCTCGACCACCTCGCTCGGCAGGAGAAGTTCCGCGGAGCAGCGAGCGAGGAAGGGCGGCACCGTCATCAGAAGGCGCTGCCCCTGGGATCGTTCGAAACGCCAGACATTTCCGTCCATCCCCACGGGAACCGGAACCGTGAACCAGCCTTCGTCGACGCTCCCGAAATCAAGCGCGACGCGACCCTCCGGGTCCACCAGGGTGCCGGAGATCCGCGGGGCCCAGTTGGCGATGCGGGAAGCCCAGCCACCGATCACCTCGGTGCCTTTGGGCACGTAGAACACCAAACTCCACTCTCCTCGGAAATGGCTCGTCACGCCGGGCGTGTCGATGCCCGACTCGATGGTTACCGGCAGGCCGTCCGGCCACTCGATCCGCGTGTGGTCCCCACCGTCCACCGCCACGATCCGGTGCAGTCCAACGTAGGGCGTCGGTAGATGCAGCGTGCGGGTTTGTCCGTCGGGCAGGTAACTTTCGTCGACGGCCACCGGTTCGAGCGAGACCTCCAGCGGAGAGGTGAGGGTGATCTTCGGATTCCGGTTGGACCAGACCTTTTCGACAGTCACCTCCAAATCGAGTGCCCCCTCACCCTCCGGGATCCAGATCGCGTAGCGTTGCTGGTCTTGGGGCGCGCGGGGAAAATACCCACGGTCGCTCGGGAGCAACCCGAGCGCCGCCGCGGCTGGCACCAGAGCATCGCTGAAGCTCAAGCTCACGAAGCCCAACTCGACCGGCTCGTGGTTGGCGATTCCCAGCGCCAGGATCTCGTCCAGCTCCTCCCGCGAGAACGAACGGTCGTCCTTCAGAGGGTGATCCGGAGCCAGGGCGGCCGCCTGGCCGATCAGCCGGCACCACAACCCATAGCTGTGTACCATCATCGTCCGACGAATCCGGTAGGCATGGCGCACCACATCGTCGACCGGCCCGCTCCCGGCGGCGAAGGCGTAGTAGAGTTCGACATGGCGGGTGTAGAGAATCAGGGCGTCGATGCGTCGCAGCACCGCCGGTTCCGCCGTCGCCTTCCGCGCCCTGTCGAGCAGCCGGAACATCCGCGCCAACAGGTCCGGGGACGATCGCCGCTGCTGGTCTTCGGTGATGAGGTGGTAGAACTCACCCATCGGACCCCGGGCGGAACCGAACGACTTTTCGAGAAAGTCGGCGACGAGAGCGTCCGCCCGTCCGGCTTGGTCGACATCCCAGAGAAGCCGGCTGGCGACATAGTATCCGAGCCCGCACGGTCCCCAGCAATCACCGGCTTCGGCATCGTAGAAGCGGACGCCCTTCCCGTAGATGTGAGGCAGAAAGTTCGCGAGGTAAGTGGGTCGCGACGCATTGGCGCCGCGGGGAAGGTTCCAATCCCACCCGACCACGCTGAGATAGTCGTAGACCCCCATCGTCGCCCCCTGCTCCTGCCAGCCATCGAC
>CAZKYJ010000512.1:0-4456 GCA_964556355.1 uncultured Verrucomicrobiales bacterium
AGCCTCGGCGTCAGCGCGCGCGAGCTCGGTCGCCAGATCCGCAACGCCTTCTACGGCTCCGAGGCCATCCGCCAGCCGCGCGACCGCGACGAACTCCGCGTCATGGTACGCCTACCCGAGGCCGACCGGCGATCGCTCGCCGGCCTGGAATCCCTCCTTATCCGCGCGCCCGACGGCGCCGAGATCCCGCTGGGCGAAGCCGCCGCCGTCCGCGAGTCCAGCGCCCCCGTGCGTATCGAACGCGTCGACGGCGGCCGCGTCCTCAATGTCACCGCCAACATCACGCCCGGCGAGAATACCGGCAATGCCGTCCTCGCCTCGTTTGCCGAGGACGGCCTCCCCGAGATCCTCTCCCACTACCCCGGCCTCCGCGCCCGCTTCGAGGGCGAGCAGCGCGAGCAGCGCGAGGCCATGACGGAGCTCGGTTGGGGACTCCTCGCCTCGCTCTTCGCCATCTACGCCATCATGGCGGCCCTCCTGCGCAGCTATAAAGACGCCCTCGTCATCCTCCTGACCATCCCCTGGAGCCTGGCCGGGGCCGTCGTCGGGCACCTCCTCCTCGGCTTCGATCTCAGCGTGTTCAGCATCTTCGGCATGATCGCCCTTTGCGGCATGGTGGTGAACGGCGGATTCGTCCTTGCCGTCACCCGCAACCGCCTCATCGACAAAGGCCACCGCGTGGAAGAGGCCAACACCCTCGCCGCCCTCCGCCGCTTCCGTCCGATCCTGCTCACGGCGCTGACGACCTTCCTCGGCCTCCTCCCCATGATCTTCGAGACGTCGATACAGGCCCTATTCTTGGTGCCCATGGCCATCTCCCTGGGCATCGGCACCCTCGCCTCGTCCGTCGTCATCCTCCTCCTCGTCCCCGCCATTTTCGCCCTCACCGACGAAGCCAAACAGCGCGCGGAAGACCTCCTCGCAGCTTCGGGGTCTCCCAGCCCCAGCGCTGCAGGGAGCTCCGGGTAGCCAACGGGCATCCGCGTCCGGTCGGTCGCGGGAGCAAGCGCGCTCAGCGGGGCGCTGTTCCCACCTGTACTTGTTGCCAGCAACCGGGCGTCGCCATGAGCATTACCCCCGCGCAGGGCCGAACCTTGGCGCCTGGTTGCCCGATAGTGACGGAGTCCGTCAGGGAACCCGACGAGCGGATTCGACGGCGCAGCCCCTCGGGATTCTCATTCCGGGCCGCGCAGAACGCCCGGACCTCACCCATCGGCCGGCACGCGTCCCGCATGATCGACGAAGATCAGCTCGTCCGTCGGGAAACCGAGGGATTCGGCTCGGGCGACGAGTTCGTCACGGACCGCATCAGCGATCTGCGGATGGCGGGCAAGGATCCAGAGATAGCTGCGATCCGAACCCGCGACGAGCGCGTGCTGGTAGTTTTCATCGAGCGCGATGACATTGTAGCCCCCGTAGAACGGCCCGAATAATGAGACTTCGAGTTGGGCGACACTCGCGGCACCGGAAAACCTCGCTTCGCCCACCGCCTCGCTCCACGCCTTCCTGGCCTCGCTGTAACCCCGATTGGTAACCTTGATCGTGCCGTCGGAGTTGGCCGCGTATTCGGCCGTGACGTGGGTGAGCCCGCGCTCGAACGGATGGTCGAGCCGGGCGATCTCGTACCACTTCCCGGTGTAGCGTTTGACATCGAAGCCCGTGACGGGACGGACGCCTTTCGGGGCTCCCGTACTGCACGAGCCTACGACGATGGCCAAGACCGCCATCGCGAGTCCACGAAATGGGTGATTCCAGTTCATGGTCGACTATCGGAAAGGGTGGCGCGCACCGCAATCTCCTGCCCGACCGCACCCGGGCAGGTCAGGGTCAGCGCACCGCCACCGTGGGCCACGGCAACGGGATCACCCATGGCTTTGCCCCCGATAGCGTCGGACCACTGGATCTGATAGCTCCCGGCGGGAGCCGAGGGCAGGGTGAGGCTGCGGGGCGAGTCTCCCAGGAGGTAGGCGACATAGGTGCCGGTGGCGCCGAGCACCCACGCGTCCGCGCCCTGAGCCTCGGCTCCCGGGATGGGCGAAAGCTCCCACACGGCATTCTCCTCGAGAAACTGCTTCAGAAACGCCAACTGCTTGCGCAGTCCCGCGTTCCCGCCGCCGGGATTGCTTTCCGGATAGGCGAAACTTCCGTCCTCGAATCCGACGGCGAACGAGTAGTCGAGGTGGTTGAAGAGCCCCCCACCCGCCAGCATGAAGGCCCAGGCCTCGCGCCGGTAGGGCGCGTCCTCCTGCCCGCGGAAGCCGGTCTCATTGTCGCCGATAACTTTGCCGAGCCCGTAGTTCATCGTCACCGTCACCGGCGGATGAGCGTAGTGGAAATTGAAGATCGAGACGGCCGGATTCGGGTGTTTCACCTCCGCCTTCCCGTTCGCGATATTGAGCGAGATCAGGTGCTGTTTCGGCAGGCTCCTCTCGGTCTCTACGATGACCTCGATGATGGCATCCTCGAACGCCCCGGGGACTTTCTGATCGATATACGGCTCGTTGGTCACCTCGAAATAGAGGTTGTCGAAGCGATTGAGCTCGGTGACGAGCTTGGCCGCCAGCGCCTTCTGATAGGCGAAGAGGCCGCCGCTTTTCTCGGCCACGTAAACATCTCCCAGCGGACAGGTGCCCACACCATTGACGTTGTTCTTGGCGTTCATCGGGCTGCGCTCCCACATGCCGTCGGTATACATCGGGCAGAAGAGCACGAACTCGACCACCACCCCCCGCCGGTCGGCCTCCTCCAGGAATGCCTCGAGGCGTGCGAAGTAGTCGGGATCCCACCGTACCAGGTCGAACTTCCCATCAGTGCGCTGCCATGGGGCGATAAAGTCGTCGGTTCCGGGCGCCAAGGTGTTGCCGGCGATACCGAACGCGCCGGGCGGCTCGGCGTAGCAGCCTGAAAACGCCCGGGTCAGGTTGAGACCGTCCGCCTCGAGAGTGGCGAGGTACTTCCGGAAGTCGAAGGCGCGGTTGAGGACGGCGCCGTAGTGCTCGCCGGAGGTGACGAGGACACTCGGCCTGCCGCGGAACCAGAAGTAGTGCCCGTTTTCCGGATGGAGTTTGAGGGGTTCGGCCGCGGCCGTGCCCAAAGTTAGAACCGCGAGGACGACGTGCTTCATCCCCATCCGTCACGCCATCGGACGCCCCGCGCAAGCGCCGTGATTCAGACGCCGATATCCTCGTTCCAGAGTTCGGGCTTCTCCGCGATCATGCGCTCCATCAACGATTTGCAGGCGGCGCTATCCACGACCTGAACATCCACGCCGCGCGAGCGGAGGAGCTCCTCCTCGCCCATGAAGGTCGTGTTCTCGCCGATGATGACGCGGGGGATCTTGTAGAGGAGGATGGCGCCGCTGCACATCGGGCAGGGCGAGAGCGTGGTATAGAGCGTGCATTCCTGGTAGACGCTCGCCGGTTGGCGTCCGGCATTCTCCAGCGCGTCCATCTCTCCGTGGAGGGTCGGGCTCTTTTTTTGGACGCGGCGGTTGTGGCCACGCCCGATGATTTTGCCGTCGTGCACGATGACGCTCCCGATGGGAATGCCGCCCTCGTGCCAACCCGCCATGGCTTCGGCCACCGCTTCGGTCATGAATGGATCTCGCTGCATGCCGTCCATGGTAGCAGATCGTCGGCCAATCGGAAACGACACCCTACCGAACCCGGTCCGAGGACGTAGAATGTTACTCCGATGTTTTCCGTCTTCCGCCCCACCTTCATCCTGTCCCTTCTCGCCCTCACCGCGCTCCCCGTGGAGGCGCAACAGCGGGTGCTCACCTTCGGGGATAGCCTGAGCAAGGAGTACTACCTCGAGTTCGCGACCGAATTCTTCTTTCAGGGCTATCCGGAAGAGGTGCAGAGCTGGACGGAGATCTTGGACGCGTATCGGGAAGACGAGTTCGAATACGGCGAGGAAACGGGCTTCCCCCATTCCCGCGTGGTGTTCGGGCACGAGTACAACTGGTCGATGCCCGGCGGCAAGATCGTGGACTTTGCCGGCGTCGTCCGCGGAACGGACAGCGAAGACCGGGCCTCGCGCGACCTCATCCGCCAGCAGCTTCAAAACGAGGTGGACCGCTTCGTCCTCTTCGTCGGTGGCAACGACGCCGACAGCGTCTACGGCACGGCCTACAACACGGGGAATATCGACTCGTTCGCCGCTAGTTTCGTCGGCGATGTGGCAGAGGTGCTCGACTGGGTCATCGCGCAGAAACCGGATCTGCCTTGCGTCCTCGTGAACGTCCCGCACGTCGGCGCGACGCCGAAGGTGAAAGGCGAATACCCTCCGGACCCGGTGAAGACCGGCCAGGCCACCGCCGCCTACGCCGCGCTGAACGCTGAGCTCGCCGCCCTCGCCGACACGCGGGGCATCGGCTACGCCGACATTTTCGCGCTGACCACGCGCTTCCTCGACCGGCCGACGGTCTGCTATCAAGGGGTGTCCTTCATCAACG
>CAZKYJ010000513.1:0-458 GCA_964556355.1 uncultured Verrucomicrobiales bacterium
ATCTGGAAAGGGCTCAGCGAGGAGCATTTCAAGCTGTTCGAAAAAAAACTCACACGGCTTGAGTGACCGGCCGCTACTGCCGACTTGCCGCCTCACCGTCCCGCTCTAGAGGTGGGGCATGCGACGATCAGCGTTCCTCAAGACGACCGGGCTAGCCGCCGCTTCCAGCATTGTCATGCTCGACCGGTCCCGTGCCGCCCAAGCGATGGGGCTCCAGCTCCCGACGAAGAACTCGGCATTGTTCTCGGGTGATCCCTCGAAGTTCTACATGTTCACGGACAGGAATTTCGAGGGGGTCAAATCGACGCCGTGGCAGGCGGGCGGCTACGGCTACGTCCGGAACCCCAAGCGCAGTGGCGGCAGCCTTGTCTACACCCGGTTCCACGAGGGCATCGATATCGCTCCGTCCGCCCGCGACGGCCGGGGCGAGCCGCTCGACACCGTGGGTGCGATCGCCG
>CAZKYJ010000513.1:468-4451 GCA_964556355.1 uncultured Verrucomicrobiales bacterium
CGGGCAGGGTTGTCTTTCTCAACCCGACGTCCAGCCGGAGCAACTACGGGCGCTACGTGGTCGTGGAGCACGACTGGGGCTACGGGCCGTTTTTCAGCCTCTACGCCCACCTCAATTCGATCTCGACGTCGGTCGGCGAGCGGGTTTCTCCGGGCTCCGCCCTCGGGAAACTCGGCTACACCGGCGCGGGGATCGACCGGAGGCGCGCGCACGTCCACCTCGAGTTCAACCTGCTCCTGAACGCCGGGTTCGAGAAGTGGCACGGCACCCACTACACCTCGCCGAACCACAATGGTGTCTACAACGGCCTCAATATGACGGGTCTCGATGTGGCCGGCCTCCTGAAGTCGGAGCGGGCGGATCCGGCGATCACGGTGCCCGCTTTCATGGCGCGCATGAGCCCCTACTACACGGTGGCGGCACCGCGGGGGGCTCGCTTCGACCTGTTGGGCCGCTACCCGTGGCTGGCGAAAGACCCCAGGGCGGTCGGTGCCGCGCCCTCCATCGAGATCACCTTCAGCAGTTCGGGGGTGCCCTTGGGCGTCGCCCCGAGCGCGCTGAAGCTCCGCTATCCCGCCGTCACCAGCGTGAAATCGAGCCCGCACTCGCATGCTTGGAATACGCGGAGCCGACTGACCGGGAGCGGTGGCAAAGCGGCGCTGTCATCGGACGGGAGCCGCTACGTCCAGCTCGTGGCGGGCACGTTCTAGATCGGTTCGAAACCAGGGACGCTTCTGTAATGGCGGAGCCGTCGGAGCGTATCTAGACTCATCGCACTATGAAGACGACCGCCGAAGAAACTGTTTGGAAAGGGAGCACCTCCCAGATGACGAATTTCTGGCCCTACGTGGGGTGCCTAATCCTGGCGGGCGGCGTCGTGGCGGGCGGGGTGTTTTTCCCGCCGGCTTTCGGCCTGCTCGTCGTCCCGGCAGGAATCGCGTTGGCCCGCTACCTCATCATCCGCTGCCGCGTCTACGAACTTACCTCCGACCGGCTGCGGCTCTACAACGGCGTCTTCAACCGGACGATCGATGAGATCGAGCTCTACCGCGTCAAAGATAGCACCATCACCCAGCCGTTCTGGATCCGGGTCTTCGGGCTGGGGAATGTCGTCCTCGACACCTCCGACCGGAGCCATCCGACGGCCGAGATGTTGGCGATCTCGGACCCGCAGGGGGTCCGTGAACTGGT
The DNA here is from genome assembly GCA_964556355.1 of uncultured Verrucomicrobiales bacterium. Taxonomy (GTDB): domain Bacteria; phylum Verrucomicrobiota; class Verrucomicrobiia; order Verrucomicrobiales; family DEV007; genus CAZKYJ01. The sequence goes on from CAZKYJ010000513.1 coordinate 1,660, forward strand.
GAGGGCCAACGTCGAGCGCCTCCGGGATCAGAAACGCGTGCGGGAAGTCGATTTCGACGGTGCGGGTGGCGAAGATTTCGAAGTCGAGCTGAGTTCCTAGCTCAGTTTGTCGTCTCCCCGGATTCCGGCGGGGCCGAGCTGTCGCCCGAACCGAGCTTGCGTTTGAACATTTCGAAGGCCATGCCGTAGCAGACCCCGGCCATGGCGGGGTCGTAGCGGTGCCCTTCGTCGCGCAGGAACGCGTGGGCCGCGTTGAACTCGTGCCACTGGAAATTTGTGTCGGCGTCGGCCAGCGCGTTGTAGATCAGCGCCCGGCCCTCCCGCGGGACGTGCGGGTCCTGGCGCCCAAAAACCATGAGCAGCTCGCCTTTGATCTCGGGGATGCGGGCGAGCGAGTCGTCTTTCATCCCCTTGGCCAGCGAGCCCTTGTGGATGTCGGTCGCATAGAAGCAGGTGGTCGCGAGGACCTGGGGGTTCATGGCACAACGGAAGGCGAGGTGGCCGCCGATGCAGATCCCGACGGCGCCGATCTTCGCCGTGCACGCTTCGTGCCGCTCGAGAAAGCCGATGGCGGCGCGGGCGTCCGCATCGTAGGAAGCGAGTTCTTTCGTGGTCTTGTGGGCGTTGCCGACATCGGTGCCGGCGGCGTCGTAGGCGAGCACGGTCCCCGCCGGTTCGAGCTCGTGGTAGATCTCGGGCACGGCGACGACAAATCCCTGACCGGCGAAGAGGGCGGCCGTCCTGCGGATCGGCCCCGTCACCTGGTAGATCTCCGAGAAGAGCACGAGTCCGGGATAGCTGCCCGCCGCGGCTGGGCGAAACACGTGGACCCGCATGGGGCCGAAATCGGTGGGGATATCTGCGAACTCGTCGTCGGTGATGGTCATGCTCCCGACTTATCAGGTTCCCGCCCGTTGTCGTCAGGAGAATTGGGCGGGGTTCCAAAATTCTCGACCGCTTAGATTGTGCTCCGCGCTTCCGTATCGGTGGGCAGAATTCCGATCCCGCTCACCTGATGACCATGCACGACACGCCGAACCCAACGAAATCTACCGCCATCATCGCGGCGTGCGCTCTCGCGGGGGTGGGGCTCGGCTTCGCTGCCGGATGGCTCGGGCGCGGGGCGGCTCACGACCGCCCCGTGGCCGGCCAGGAATCCCCGCGTTTTCAACCCGGGCTCCCTCTGGAGGACGGTGCCCCGTCCGGCGAAGCGCCGGCAGCAGAAGGGGGTGGAAGGGGGCAGGGCACCACGGGGGGCACCGCCGCGACGAGCGGCGCAAGGGGCTCGCTGACCGACCGGCTCGGGGCGGCTCTCGCGCTCGAGGACCCTCTCGCCAGGGCGTCGCGGGTGTCCGAACTCTTGCTCGGGCTCGGCCCCGACAACTTGCCGGACGTGCTCCTCCAGCTCGAGGGCGGTCCGCGCTCGAACATGGACGACGCCCTCTTCCGCGAGTTCCTCTCCGCCTGGGCGAAATTCGACGGCAAGGGCGCGCTCGACTACGCGCGGGGCATCGGCGTGGATGACGCGGAGCGGGACATCCGGCGGGTTCGTGGGGGCGACGACGCCGTGATGCGCGAGTGTGCGATTGGCGATCCGGACGGGGCAGCCGCCTACCTCGAGCAGGTCGAGCCCGGACGGAACAAGGAGGAGCTGTCCCACGCCCTGGTGGCCGGACTCGCCGATACCGATATCGATCGTGCCGTCGAGCAGGCCTTGCTCAACACCCGGAGCCGCGCGCGCGGGTGGAGCATCAACCTGCTGGCGCGAAAGATGATGGAGACCGGTGGTGCCGAGAGCCTGGATACCTGGATCGCCGGGATGAACCCGGAGACGACCGAGGGCAACGAGATCCTTTCCTTCAAGACGGCGGCCTTCAGCGAGGTGGCCGAACTCATGGCGGAAAAGGATCCGCAGTCCGCGGCCGATTGGTTCCGCGGGCACCTGGGCGAGGACTACGTCGATAGCCGTGCCTACTACGAGGTCGCCCAGGAGATCGGGGGCGAGGACCGGGGCGCACGCGCCTCGTGGATCAGCGGACTCCCGGCCGGCAAGGAGCGCGACCAGGCCCTGGCGGAAACCGTGCGCCGCTGGGCGGACGATGACGCCGGCCCGGCCTCCGCCTGGCTCGCCCAGCAACCGCTCGACGCCTCCTATGACGGCGCGAAATACTCGCTGGCACGGGAGATCTTCGGGGAAGATCCCGCGGCGGCCATGAGCTGGGGGCAATCGATCACCGATCCCAAACAGCAGCGCGAGACCCTCATCCGATTCGGGCGCGAATGGATGAAGCGCGACGAGGGAGCCGCCGCGAGCTGGTTGGCCAACAGCTCGCTGCCCTCCGAGATCCTGGTGCCGCTGGCCCGGATGATTCGCGACGACGCCTGACTATTCGCCGCTTTCCTTGCCGGTCGCCCAGAGGATCCCCCTGGCCAGCATCTCGAGGAAAACCGGATCGGAGAAGGTCTCGTTCGTGTGCCCGTAGGTCGTGCCGAAGACGCGGGCGCCGCCGAACTGGTTCGTCCACACCACGGGCTGCTCCTCGCCGGATTTCTCGCTCTTCGAAGTCGCCAAGGCTTTCGCGGTCGGCCACAGTTTCTCGATGATGTAGAGCTCGTCCATCGGCGTCACCCAATCGGACGGGACGCCCGCCATCGCCGGGTGGTCCTCCGCCACCACCGTGACCGGGTACTTGCTCTGGTGCTCGTGGTGCCGGCTGGTGACTCCGAGGAACTGCCGCCAGTCGTCGAACTTGGCCGCGCGGTAGGTATGCATGGCACAGTGGATGACGATG
>CAZKYJ010000514.1:0-2058 GCA_964556355.1 uncultured Verrucomicrobiales bacterium
TCGAGCGCTGTCGGTGCTCACGCTGCCAACGGTCCCCCAAGTGCCGGTCTCCGATGGCTCACCGAAGACGGTGAAGTAGTATTTTTCGGGATCCCGCCTCTCCGGGGCGTTCTCCATCTTAGCGAGGATTCCCTCGAGGCTCATGATGGTCGTTGCGGTGATGTAGCCATGCTGGCTAAGGCCGGAAACGAGGAGCGCGTGGGCGAGCGGACGTTGCTCCCCTGACATCGCCTTGATTGGCAACCCTTTCCGGATCGGTTTGGGGATGTAGTGCCAGTCCTCTCGCGTATCGGCGTCATCGAAGGGCAGAGCCGCCAGTGCCCGCTGTGAATCGTCGAGCGATTGGAGGAAGGTCGCTGCCGCCCCCACCATGTCGGCGATGGCGGCTTTGTTATCCACATCGTGAGCAAGGGCACCGACGGGTGCCGAGGCGGCTAGACAGAGGGCTGCAAGCTGCGATAGGCGGGGTGTGTTTTGAGGGTAACGAAGCATGGGAACCGGTTCGCTCGGCAATGGGGCCGCGCAACCAATTTCCGTTCCCCGTCACCGCGGCGAGGTGAGATCACCCATCTTTTCCACGGTGAAATCCTCATCGGAAAATCCTATGTCGCCGCGGCTCCGCGAGCCCTCGAACTCGGTGATCGAGCTGGCTCCCGGCCGCCGGACGATGATGGAAGCGGGGATGTAGCGACCGTCGTCGTCTTTGTGGACGCGGGTCGTATCGATCCGGCGAACGAGGCGGCCGGCACTGTCATACTTTTCGACGCGGAGCGGGACGGCGCGGTCGTCGATCCAGCTCCGGACGCTGCCGTAGGATGAGGATTGCCCCCCACCGGGCTTCGACTCGAGGATCTCGCACATCCGGCCATCGACCTCCTCTGTCCCCACGATCGCTTGCCCGTCCCACGCGAAAAAGTTCTCGATGACGTCCCGGTAGGCGAGGTCGCCACCGAAGAGGCTCCCGTCGAGATCCGCTGTCGGAATGGGGGTGACAGTGCTGGGAGGCACGGCGTGGTAGCCGGAGGCGCCGCCGTCGCCGGACTGCGAGAGGAGGACAGCCTCCGCCTTGCGCTCGCGCGGGAAGAGGATCTGGTAGAGGACGTCGGATTTCTCGTCCGTCCGGCGTTCCTTGATCTGGAGTTGCAGTGTCTCCGTCGCCGTTCCCGGAGGGTCTTGGATCGTCATCTTGAGCCGCACCAACGATGACCCGGTTTGGACACCGTCTAGCTTGGCAGCCAAGTCGGCGGCGGGGCCGGCCATGGCGTTGCCAATGAGGAGGACGAGAGCGAAGAGAACGTTTTTCATCGGGGCTTGGAAAAAACTACGCACGCCCCTGGCGATCGGACCACCGATCCGCGCCCCGACCCCAGGGTGCCGGAGGGACGTGGAGCGTAGCGGAGTCGAACCGCTGACCTCTTCAATGCCATTGAAGCGCTCTACCAACTGAGCTAACGCCCCTTCACGTCCCGTTTCGAACGGCCATCCTGAGGTGGCCAATCGGTGGCGGGCGCGCAACATAGACCCAGTTGCCTCCTTGCCAAGAAAAAAACGCACGGAAATTCTCGGCTTGTTTTGCCCCTGCTCCCCTCCCAATTTTGGTCGATGAACCCCCTTGCCTCCGCCGCCTTTCTTGCCAGTTTGGCCGCCGCCCAACTGGCGCACGCAGCTATGAACATCTCCTCAAAACCATTCGGAACCACCAAATCCGGCCAAGCGGTCGAGATCTACACCCTCGATAGCGGCAAGGGACTCGTCGCCGAGATCGCGACCTACGGGGGGACCGTCGTCTCGCTCAGTGTCCCAGATCGGGAGGGCATGGTGGACGACGTGGTGCTCGGTTTCGACACGTTGGCGGACTACGAAACCCGCAGCCCGTATTTTGGCTGCATCACCGGCCGCTATGCCAACCGCATCGCGAAGGGGAAGTTCACGCTGGACGGGAACGACTACACCCTCGCGGTGAACAACGGCCCGAACCACCTGCACGGCGGGATCGTGGGGTTCGACAAGGTCGTCTGGAAGGCGGCCAACTGGCACGAGCGCGAGGGGTTCGACCTG
>CAZKYJ010000514.1:2068-4432 GCA_964556355.1 uncultured Verrucomicrobiales bacterium
AGGGCGGAAGCGAGGCCGCCTTGGTGCTCAAGCACACGAGCACCGACGGCGATGAGGGCTACCCCGGCACCGTGGAGGTGACGGTGACCTATACGGTCACGGAGCAGAACGAACTGCGGATCGACTACGAAGCAACCACGGACAAGCCGACGATCATCAACCTGACGAACCATTCGTATTTCAATCTCGCGGGCGCGGGGAGCGGCGACGTGCTCGACCACCGGCTGAAGCTCTACGCCGACCATTTCACCCCGACCGACGCGACGAATATCACGACCGGCGAGCTGCGCCCGGTGACAGGGACGCCGTTCGATTTCACCGCGGTCCGCGCCATCGGTGACGGGATCGATGCGGAGGGTGACCAGATCGAGTATGGCGGGGGCTACGACCACAACTGGGTCGTGCGCGGGGATGCCGGAACGCTGCGCCCCGCCGCCCAGGTGACCGACCCGAAATCCGGTCGCGTCATGGTGATCGAAACGACCGAGCCCGGCATCCAGCTCTACACGGGCAATGGCCTCGGCGTCGCGAACGCCAAGGGCGCCAAAGACTATGGTGATCGAGGAGGGTTTTGCCTGGAGACCCAACATTTTCCCGACTCGCCGAACAAGCCGGACTTCCCGTCGGTGGAGCTGCGACCGGGCGGCAAATACACATCGACGACCGTGCACCGCTTCTCAGCGACGACCGACGACTGAGAGAACCCGCGGTCAGGGAGGGATTCGAACCCTCGGAACCCGTAAAGGCTCGCATCTTTAGCAAAGATGTGCTTTCGACCACTCAGCCACCTGACCAAAAATTGCGGGAGGGCAGTGAACACCAAAAAGCGCCGCCGTCAACGGAATCTGCCCCCATCATTTGCCCGTGCCCCCATTTTTTCACCTCGTCATCCCTGCCTACAATGAAGGTGCACGGCTTCCGGGATTCCTGGAGCCGCTCTGCCAGGCGCTAACCGATACGCCGGGGCTGAAAAACCGGGTTTCCGTCGAGGTCGTCGATGACGGATCGGCGCCCGCGGAGTCGGCCGCGATGGCCGCGGCGGCCGACGAGCTGCGTTCCCGGTATCCACTGCTGAGACCGGTCCGGCGCCTGCCGTAGAACGTGGGTAAAGGGGGCGCCGTCTACGCGGGCTTGGACGCGGCACCGCCCCATGCGACCCTCGTCGCTTTCGTCGACGCCGACGGGGCGGTCTCGCCCTCCGAGGTGGTGCGCCTGGTCGCGTTGGCAATGGCGCTCGAGTCCCCCGCACCGGCCATCTTCGCGGTGCGCGACTCCCACCGGCAGGGGATGGTCGAGCGAACGGTGATCCGCAACGTGATGGGTCACGTGTTTGCCTTCCTCGTCCACCTGCTCTTCCGCTTCCCGTTCTCCGACACCCAGTGCGGCTTCAAGATCGTGCCCCACGAAGCCTACCGGGGCATCCGGCCGGGACTCTCCGTGACCGGATTCGACTTCGACATCGAGCTGGCCTACCGGCTTCTGGAGGCGGGAACGGCGATCCGCCCCGAGCCGGTGAGATGGCACGAAAGCCCCGGCAGCAAAGTGAACGCCTCCGCCGCCGTATCGATGTTCTGTACCCTGGTGCTCCTGCGGGTCAGGCTTCTTCGTCATCGTCCCCTTTCGGGGCGAAAAGTGCGATGAAGTCGTAGGCGAAGGGATAGCTCGCCGCCTGGCCGTTGTTGATGCGGATGGCAGCGACGACGACGAGGGCAAGGTTGCCGATGGCCAGGAGGTAGAGCATGGCCAGGCCGAGGAAGCCGGCCAGGCCTCCGATGAGGGGGATCTCACTACCGACTTTGGCGACGATGTAGAGGACGACGGCAGCGACCGACACGGTCGCCTGGAAGTTGACCGACTTCTTGCCCTCCACATCGACGGCCGGCACCTCGTCCTTCTTCACGAGCCAGAGGATGAACGGCGCCACAATGTTCAGCGGGGGCACCACGCCAAGCAGGGCGAGAAGGTGGCAGAGCATCGCGAGCATCTTTTCGTTGCTCGCGGGTGGGACGTCCGGGGCCGCGGAATCGGCGGATGGCCCGTCCGGCGGAGGGGAGGGAGGCGGCGACTCCTTGTTCTCCAAGGGAGGCGCCGCGTGGGCCGGCGGGGGGGGCGCAACCGGCGGCGGCGGGATCGGCGGCTTCGGAAGGCCGGCAGGAGACTTGAGGTTTTCCTCCGGATGGTGGGTTCCATCTTCGACAGGTTTTTCGTCGCTCATACTATACAAGTCAGCTAAGCCGCGCCCCTGTCAATCGGGCGAGCTAACACTCTTCCAACGCCGTCTCGAACCGCCCGACGAGATCGCCGGTTTCCTCGGTGCCGGCACCGACGCGCACGAGCCACCGGCTGACGCCGCAGCGCTCGGCC
>CAZKYJ010000515.1:0-4423 GCA_964556355.1 uncultured Verrucomicrobiales bacterium
GTCGGCGCCCGTCGCGCGGAGGATGTTGTTCTGCACGGCCGAGGCGAGGGCATAGGAATCCGACCGGTGGTAGAAGGTTTCGATCCCGGCGGCGCCCGCGCGGCTGGCTGAGTTGAAATGGATCGAGACGAAAATCGAGCTGCTGATGCCGTTCGATTTGGCCGGGCGCGAGTCGAGGGAGATGAACTCGTCCCGGCTGCGGGTGAGGTAGGACTTCACCCCGCGCCGCGCGAGGTATTGCTGCAGCCGGAACGACACATCCAAGGCGAGATGCTTTTCAAATACCAGCCCTTTGTAGCCGCCCCGGTCGTGTCCCCCGTGCCCGGGATCGATGACGACACGGCTGAAGTTTGCCGCCGACGCCGCTCCCGCGCAGAGGGTGGAGAGTGCGATGGCGAGTGCGAGGCAACGGAATGGGCGCATGGGCGAATCTCCTACTAATTGTTGGATCCGGCGGGGCGTTCGCTGAGGCTGCGGACGCCGGGGGGAATCGCGGCGGTCTCGGCGACCGGGGCGTTGGGATCCTGGAATATCCCCCCGCTCACCGCGATCTGTCCCGACGCCGTGACCAGCGTCGGGCGCCCACCCGCCCCCTCGCGATATTGCTCCTGCACATGGACCTGCCCGTCCGGTCCGATGACGGCGTAGAGGTAGATCTTCGGGGCGGCGAGAAAGAGGATGTGGGTCGCGTTCAAGCTGTCCATCGCGATCTGTGGTTCGCGGTGCAGCGCCAGATTTCCCAAGGCGAAGCTCCCCAGCACCCGGCCCCTCGATTCGTCGGTCACGCGGAAGTAGAGCGTGCTACGCTGCAACGCGTCATAGACGAGGACGCTGTACTTGCGGAACCCGCCTCCCGCACCGGAAGCCAGACCCACCGAGCGCTCCCAGATCGTGCGCCCCTCGTGCACGTCGAAGCGCGACGGGCGCGTGGGAAAATAGCGGTCGAGCGGCGGGAAATAAACGCTGCACCGGACGTTGAAGTTGCCGCGCTCGGCAAGCGGGTAGACGGCGTCGAGCCGCACCCGACGCTTGATCGTTTGTCCGGCCTTGATCACGGTCGGCTCCATGTCGATGGAAGCGCCCTGGTAGGGCGTGAGAATTGACCCGTCGCCCTTGGCCAAGTTGAAGGTGACCCACGGCATCGCCCCTTTCCCGCCCAGGACGAAGCTGGTCCCCGCCCCGTTGGTGACTTCCACGGTGGCGTAGACCGGCTCGTAGAGGAGGTAGGCATCGCGGTTGAGTTCGATGCCGACGGTGAGCTGTGCCGAAGCCTCCGGGGCGCCTCCGGAAACGATGATCGAGAAGAGTGCGGCGAGGATGAGGAGCGGGGTGCGGTCGGTCATGGCGGAACGCGGGGGTCGTTGGTTTTGGGGCGAGACAGTAACCCGACTCGGAAGAATCGCGAATTGCCACTCAGCGGTAGTCGGCGAGCGCGGGCTCGGTGTCGGATGCCGTGCGGAACCCGACGACCGGGCGCCGTTGGGATGGGGAATCGACGGATAGCTGGGTGGTGGCGCGGCACTCGTGCGCGGGGCTGGCCAGCGACCCCCCGCGGACGACGGGCACCCGCTGGTCAGGCAGGTTCGGATGACGTGCCCAGGTCGCCGTCCATTCGCTGACGTTTCCGGCCATCCCGAAGCAGTAGTATTCGCTCCGGTCTTCCGGAAACTTATCGACGGGAGACCAGTAGCGATAGGCATCTCCGCCACCTTCGGTCTCGGCGGTATTGGCATAGCCGGCGACGAAGTTTTCCCCCCACGGGTAGAGGCGCCCCTCCCGCCCGCGGGCGGCCTTCTCCCATTCTTCCTCCGTGGGGAGCCGGTGCCCCCGCCATGCGGCGTAGGCGTGAGCGTCCCACCAGTCGACAGAAAAAACCGGGCAGTCGAGAGAGATCCGCTCGCCGAGGAACGTCCCCCCCCGCTGGGCGGCGGGGTAGATCTCGTTCCACTGGTCGGGGAGGTGGTCCGCTTTGGTGTCGGGCTGTTCCGGGTGGTCGTACTCACCGGTCGGGTTCGCCTCCAGCGCCTCCAAGAACTCGGCGTACTGCCCGATTGTCACCTCGTATTCGGACATCCAGAACCGGTCCAGCCGTTTCCGTTCCCCGTCTTGGTAGATAAAATCCCCCGCCGGAATCCGTGCCATCCCCCCGAGCCCCGCAGTCTGCGCCGGTGACGTGAGCGAGCGGTAGGCCGCGACGGCGAGGGTTGCGATGACGGCCGCCGTGAGCGCCGCAGCGAGGACGGTACTCAGTTTTCGCATCTGCCGAGCGCGGTTGCCGCGGCGCCACGCGGCGAACGGGTCGGCCAGCCTTCTCCCCCGGAGGGACGGCCGGCGGAGGCTGCGGGCATCGGAGACCCGCTGCTGGGCGCTCGTGGCGGCGGTATGGAGATCGGCCCAGGTGGTGATGGCCCGCGGGTCGTCTTGGTCGGTGAGCAGGTCGGAGAGCTGCCGGGCCTCCGCGTGCGCCAAGCTCGACGGATCCGACAGGTCGGCCAGGCACGTCCCGAGCGTCCGCAGGTCCGCCGACACGGTCTGGGCGGGGTCGGGGTGGGCCAGGGCAAGGTTGGTCAGCCGCGGCTGGCTGTCGGAGCCCAAATAGATCGCCTCCGGGCGGAGTGGAGCCGTCGGGACCGAGTGGTCGACAAGGTAGGTGTAGGCCTCGGCAGCAACGACCACGATGTTCAATAGCGTGTCCTGCTTCAGGCCGACGCCGCGACGGACGAGCTGTGCCAAACTTTTGCCGGCCACGAGTTCCCGGGTGTAAAAGATGACGCCTTCCTCCTCTCTCGCCTCGTAGACCGGGGCGATGTGGGGGTGGACGACAGCCGCCTTCGCCCGCACCGTCGCGCGGAACTCGCGCACCGCCTCGGGGTTATCCGTGAGCTCGGGACGGAGGAGTTCGAGGGCGACGAGGCGCTGCACGGATTCTTGCAGGGCTTTGTAGACGATGACGTTCGTGCGCACCCGTCGCCGGGCGATGAGGTGGTAGTCGCCCACGTGTTCCCCAGGCTCCAGCGCTCCGGCGATGGGTTGCCTCCCGGCCGAGGTTTCGGGGGGGGGCGTCCCGTTGACCCAGGCGAGCAGCCCGTCACCATCGAACGGCGGGTAGTAAAAGACGGTGTCTTCGCCCACTTCCTCTTCGAACTCTTCGAGTTTTTGGGAACTCAAGAAGGCCACTTTCAACGACGGGGCGACCGCCCGAATCGCATCGCGCACGGTGAACCCGTCGTCGCTCTCTCCGTCGAAAAAAATCTCCGTGACGAGGGCGTCGGGACGCTCGCGGATGCCCGCCTTGATGGCGTCGGGCGCGTTCGAAGCTTCGATGATGGTAGCGGTCGTCTGCTGCTGCAGGAAATCGCTCAGGTTGCGCAGCGAATGGGGGTTTTCATCGACGATCAGGATGCGCATTCGGGAAAGGGAGGGACTCGGCGGAACCGGGGCTATCGTGGTGGTGGGCCGGGGAAAAGGGTAGTGTCGATCGGGCTTTCGATGGCGGAATTCTGGAGGCGTAGCAGCTCGTCAAAAAGGGCGCTGGGGGACGCGAATTGATCGATGAGCACGTTATCATAGTAAGCCTTGACCACGAAGCCGTAATACTGGCGCCTCCCGAACGCCGTCTCCTCGGCGGGAGTCATCTTGGGCTGGAAATAAACCACCTCGAAAACTTCCTCCCCGGTTCCGTACCAGTCGATGGACGGGCCGGTAATCCACCGGGCTTCTGGAGGGTCAGCCGTGGTGAGGTCGATGTGCTCACCATCGATGAGATCGAAAAAGTAAACGTGGGTTTCGAGCCGCGCCTGGTCGATCTCCGCCCCGAGCCGCGCCACGAACGGCACCTGGAGGGTCACCTTCTCGCCCTCGGTCGAGGGCGGCGCCGGAACGGCCTTGATCGCCCCGAGGGAAACCGGGGGCTCGGCCGGGACGAAGCCCGCATCGTTCCCCTCGCTCTCCAGCAGCTTGCCCGCCGCCTGCTCCCCCAGATCCCCCGCCGCCTCACCCATATCGACGATCTCCGCCCAGAGGGGCAGCGCCCGCTCCCGCAGCGCCATCGCCTCGTAGGTACTGGCCAGTTCAAAAATGATGCGCGGGTGCCCGGGCAAGTGGTCATCGGCTGCCCGGAAGAGCCCCAGCGCCGTCTGGGTGTCCCCGCCCGCGCGGGCGGCCACGCCCTGCTGAACCATCCGGGAGGCGGCGGGATCGTAGATCTCCGCCGGATTTTCGTTCGCGGGCGCCACGCCTTCCCCCTCCGCGCCCAGTAGCGGAAGGAACGGATCCTCCGGCCGGTCAGAGCGGTTCAACCTCCGCGCACTTTCCAGAAGGATTTCCTGCTCCAGAGCCGAAAACTCGGCGGCGGCGGTCCCCGTGGTGGTGGCGGCGACGGCTCCGGCCCCACCGGCGGCATCGAGCGACCGCAGCTCCAGGC
>CAZKYJ010000516.1:0-4420 GCA_964556355.1 uncultured Verrucomicrobiales bacterium
CATTCGGGCCGGTCTGCTGGCGCGGCTTGGGCGCCGCTAGCGAAGCTGAGGGGGAGGGTCACTTTGAGGAAGGTGCGACGTTTCATTGGCAGACTGTAGCTTCGATTGGCGTCCAGCGAAGCCCGGCATCCTCGGCGGCGAGCGTGAGATTCGGGCTGTAGAAAGGATCGCGGCGGAGGGCATCGCCCCAGCGTGCTTGGAGGGCGGCGATCTCGCGGTTGGCGCGTGCTTTCTGCTCGGGGCTGCGCTCGGAGCCGGCGCGGCTCTTCGACTCGTGGTGAACGAGGACGGCGCGGGGCTCGTAGAGCGTGCGGAATCCCGCCTCGGCGAGCCGGAGGCAGAGATCGACATCGTTGTAGGCGACGGCGAACGCCTCCGCATCCATCCCGCCGACGGCGGCGAACTTTTTCGCCTCCACCGCGAGGCAGGCGGCGGTGACCGCGGAGAGTTGCTGCGTCAGCCGGTCGCGCCCAAAGCAGTGGGCGGGCGCGGCCTTCATCCCGCGAAAGAGGTGACCGGCCGCGCCTTGGAAGCCGAGGAAGACGCCGGCGTGTTGGAGGGTTCCGTCGGGAAAGAGCAGCCGGGCACCGACGGCACCGACATCGGGCCGGACGGCGTGGGTGACGAGTTCCCGCAGCCAGTTGGTGTCGGTGATCTCGGTATCGTTGTTGAGGAAGACGAGGACTTCGGCTCCATGCTCGACCGCCGCCGCAGCACCGTTATTGCACAGCCGGGCGAAGTTAAACTCGGCGGGATCGCGGACGACGACGGCGCCAGTCTCGGCGGCGCGTTCGAGCAACCGCGTGGCAGCCGGATCGGCGGTGCCGTTATCGACCAACACCGTGATCACGTCAGGGTAGTCGGTCGATGTTAGGGTCCGGAGGCAGCGCCCGAGCACCTCAGCCTGATCCCTGGTCGGAACGACGATGGCGGTCCGCGGCCAGCTCACCGGGGGCTCGCGGTGCCATGGACGGGTCGTGGCGGCGCCCGGGCTCCGGTAGAGAAGGTGCGGGACATGGACGATCTGATCAGGGCGTGCCTGCTCCGCCAACTGAAGCGCGAGATCGGGGCGCGGGACACCGGCTTCGAAGAGATCGCCGCGGACGGCGAAACAACCGGCGCAGAGGTCGTATGCCCGCATCAGCTCGATACTGAAATCGGGTTTGAAATTCGGAGTGTCGCCAATGTGGAAACCGTCGGAATAGGCAAGAACGGCGTCAGGGTTTTCTCGGAGGGCGGCGGCGAAGTGGGCTTCGGCATGGGGAAGAACGTCCGTGCCGGACTCGCTGATGAGGCGGTGGGACTCGGGGACTCTCGCGCCGGGGGCGCAGGATTCCGCCGGATGTGCGGTGAACCACTCTAGGTAGCTGGGATCTCGCCGCTGCCGCGCCCTGAAGAGCCGCGGAACAGAGAACGGGATCTCCTCGATGGCGACCCACTGGTCGCTCGCGGTGCGCGCCTCAACCACGGCGACGCTTTTCCCGCGCGGCAGCACGATGGTCACGCGGTAGCCGCTCTCCCGGGCGTTCGAAAAATCGGGATACAGCAAGGCAACGTCCCAGCGGGTCTGCTTGCGAGCGGCTTTGAAAATGGCGGCGTCGATGCGCACGCGGACGCCTTTGAGCTCGGCGCCCGACGCGTCGATACACCAACCTCGGAGTTCGATTTCACCGGGCGATAACCGCGAGGCCGGCAGGCCATCGACACCGTGGCGGAGGTCTTCGGGGTTCATCCGTATCGCTACCGGACCTGGGTGGGAAGGAGGCCGAGCAATGAATCAGATCCCTCCAACGCCACCGCGCCTGGGGCGGCGCGCGCGGACAGATCTACGCCGACGATGGTGACGACATGGGCGAACGGCGGCAGCGGCGGGCGGGACATGATGGCATGAGTGTGGTTCAGCCGGTAGGAGTGCGTCAAGTGTCGTTTGGCGTCGACGCCCAGCCCTGCGTGCCAAACTCGAACCAATCGCCGTTCATCAGCCCATCCCTTGCCGGGGTATTTACGATGTGGATGTCAGGTTCGGATCCCTGCGTGCGCCCCCGTGCCACTGGCTGTCGCGATCGCGCCGATGCCGACCGTGCCAAGCCAGCTTGCCAACATTCCCGATCCGTGAAAGCATCCTCGGAAATGGCCCTCCCTTGGAAACCTTCGTGGGTTCTCGCTCTCGGCTTCGCGCCGATGGTCGCCCTGGCTACGCCGGAGGTGATCACCGAGCTGGCGAAAGTGCTCCCCGCGGCGTCCTCCGCCGAGGTCGCCGCGCTCGCCCGGGAACATCTCCAGGCACCGTCACCCGATCCTCGCTTCGAAAGCGTCTGGTGGCACCTCACGTTCTACCGTTGGTGTGAGACCGATGCGGCGGCGGCCAGGGAGTTTGTCGGCGCCGATCATGACGGCGACGGAAACCTCCTCAAATGGTTCGTACGCGCCGCGGTGGCGCTCGACCCCGTAGCCGCCCGCGGCCAAGTGGAGCCCCTTGGCGAGGCGGCGATGGCGATCTACGCCGACGCATCCGCAACGCTCGATGAACATCGTGGTGCGCCCGATGGCAAGGGGTCGGATGCGCCGATGGGGGATGCGGGCGCCACGCCCGTGCGCGCGGATGGCGGATCGGTTCGCACCCTCGTCGAGACGGCGATCGCCAGCGATGAAAACCGCAGCCGGCGACTGACCGCCCTCCGCAAGGCACTGGGTGAAGTGGCGGCAGCTGATCCGGCGGGCACCCTCGCAGCGGTGCGGAGCATCGGCGGCGGTCCCGCGGAGCGCCGGCTTGTCATGGAGGCCTTCGCGTCCCTCCTGCGAGACGCCGAACCCGCTGTCGTGGCGGGACTGCTCGACCAGATCCCGGCGGGAAAAATGCAAACCAATCTCGCCACTTCCACCGCCAACAAATGGGCGCAGGAAAACCCAGGATCCGCGCTCGCCTGGGCGGACGGCCTTCCGGACGGACCGCTGCGTGACGCCGCGTTGGTGGCCGCCACCTCCGGGCTCGCCGAGGAGAATCCGCTGGCGATATTCGACCTGCTCGAACGGAACCGGTGGCGGATGGACTACCAGAACTCGGGGACCAATGACGATACCGCAGCGCCCGGAAGGCGGTCGAACCGCGAGCACGCCTACGGGCTCCAAGACTCGATGAATTCCGTACTCTCGACGGCGGTCGCGCAACTGGCGGCGGAGGGAAGGGCGGCGGAAGCAATGGCTCGCCTGGCCAAGATTCCCGACCCCCTCCTACGCCGCGACCTGGTGGACGAAACGATCGAAGCCTGGCTCAAACAGGACATGGCTGCAGCGGTGCAGTGGCTGGCCGGTGCACCGGACGGGCTCGCCGGCGACGACACGGTCGTCGCCGAGCACCTCACCGCGCTCGCCACCAGTGGCGACCTCCGCACGGTCATCGGGGTGATTGATTCCATCGGCAATCTCGAGACCATGCGCGACGCCGTGCGGGGCGTGGCCGAGGAGGCGACAAAGGACAACGCGGGGATCGTCGTCGCATCGCTGGTCGACTGGGCTGCCACCCTTCCTCCCGACCGCCGGCTCCACGCCGAATGGTCGATCTTCTACGGGCTCTCGAAGTCGGATCCCATGACCTCGGCCGAACTGCTCACGCGGTTCGATTTCGGAGATCGAGAGGCGCGTGCCTGGGGTATCGCCGCCGCGGCGCTCGCCGATCGTGACCCCGTCGCCGCGGCCGCATTCCTGCAAGAGAAGGGTGATGCCCTGCCGGCGGTCGCGTTCTCCACGTTCACGGAAAGATGGGTCAGACGGGACTCCCAGGCGACATCCCGCTGGATCGCCGGGCTCGCGCCGGGAGCTCGCCGCGATGCCGCCATCGTCGCCATGGTCGCAGATCTGACCACCGGCAAGGCGACCGATTTCGAGGCCGCCATCGCCTGGGCGGACGAGATCGTTGACCCGGTACGGCGCCGCCATTCGACCGACGGCGTGCTTGCCGCCCGACGCGCGGCCGAACAGTCCGATACCCCCAAACCTTGACCGATCCGAGAGTGACCCCTCACCGTCGAAACATCCTCCTAGCGGCAGCGGTAGTGCCCGTGGCCATCGGCGTGGGCTGGCTGGCTTTCCGGCCCGCATCAGACCGGGCGGATGGATCCCGGCCGACGCCCGCCGGCGGGGGACACGCCGCCCTTGCCGCCGATCCGACCGACGCGATCGCGAACACCGTCTTGCACGCCAGCGACGAATACGCACGCTTCGTGGCCGCCGGCGCCTTCGCGGATCTCGATGACATGGCGCTCGCCGGCCGTCTGCTCGAACGTTTCGCCGCCCCCGCGGCACCCGTTTTTTCGATCTACGCACGCGACGTGCTGATCCGGCGCCTGGTCGACCGCGACCTCAGCCGGGCGATCGCGCTGGCCCGCGACGGCGACCGGGAACTCCGCGTGCCACTGAGCGC
>CAZKYJ010000517.1:0-4419 GCA_964556355.1 uncultured Verrucomicrobiales bacterium
CCGTAAGTTTTGGTGAGGACACGGTTGTCGAGGATGACGGCGATGCCGGTGTCTTTGGCCGAGCGGATGAGGCGGCCAACGCCCTGCCGGAGTTTGAGAACGGCCTCGGGCACCGAGAACTCCATGAACGGGTTGCGGTTCTCCGACTCGATGAGCTCGAGCCGGGCGGCGGTGAGCGGGTGGTCGGGGACGGCGAAGGGAAGGCGGGTGACGATGACATTGCTGAGCGCCTCGCCGGGGACATCGACGCCCGTCCAGAAGCTGTCGGTGCCGAAAAGCACGCTGTGGGTGTCTTCTTTGAACGTCTCGATAAGCTGGTGGCGCGGCTTGCCCCGACCTTGGACCAGACAGGTCCAGTCGCGCGAACGCAGGAGCGGCCCGAGCGCGTCCGCGGTGGCGATCATCTGCCGGTAGCTGGTGAAAAGGACGAAGGCGCGACCGTCGCTCATCTCGAGGAAATGGCCGATCCACTTGACCAGGGCTTCCGGGTAGTCGCGCGAGGTCGGCTCGGGCATGGTGCGCACGGCGAAGAGGCGCATCTGTTTCGCGTAGTCGAACGGGCTGCCGATCTGGAGGGGTTCGACGTTCTCCGCGCCCACCCGCTTGCGGAAATATCCCAATCCGGCATCCCCCGTCCCGAGGGTGGCGCTGGTGAGGATCGCGGTTTTCTCCTTGCCGAAAAGGACGCCGCGCAGCACCTCCGCCATGTTGACCGGCGAGCCACAGAGGGCCAGCGAGGCGCTGCGGTCGTTGCCCGTCTGCTCGACCCAAAAGACGTGGTCCTCGAGGTCCTGGTCGAGGAAATGGCCGACCGCTGCACGGGCGTCGCGCATGCGGCGCGCCATCTCTTGGAGCTCGAGTTTGGCGGTTTCGCTGGTCGCTTTGTCCGAGCACTCGTTGGCGATCTCCTGCACTTCCAGCAGCGCGCCCGAGAGTGTGTCCTCGACCAGAGCGGGCTCGCGGACGCGGAACTCGCGGGCGGGTGCCCGGAAGGTGCAGGCCATCTCGACGTCGGCGAAAAAGTGGCCGAGCGCGTCGAGGAGCACGGCACAAGCTTTGACCCCTCGCGCGCTCTTGGCCTGCGCGAAGAGTCCTTTTTTCGTCTTCATGTTGAAGAGCCGCTGGATCTGGAAACTCAGGCTGGCCTGGGAAAGATTGAGCCCCAGCTGGCGCGCGGCGATATTCTCCAAAGTGTGCGCCTCGTCGAAGATGACGAAGTCGTCGGCGAAGAGGAACGAGCCGTGGCCGGCGCCGAACTCGTCGACCTGGGAGAGCAGGGTGAAGAATAGCGTGTGGTTGAGTACCACGACGTGCGCGGCCGCGACGCGTTTGCGCACCTCTTGGTAGAAGCAGCGACCGGAGAGGCCGCAGCGCTTGGCCGTGCAGACGTGCGCCTCGCTGCTGACCTGCGTCCAGACCTTCATGCTGGGGCTAAAGTCGAGATCGCTGAGGCTGCCATCCCGGGTGTGCTGGCACCACTTCCAGAGCGCCTGGAGCTCCTGCGCCTCGGACGAGGTGAATAGTTCGCCCGCCCCCGCCATGGCGCGGTCGAGGCGGTTCGGGCAGATGTAGTTCTGCCGCCCCTTGAGGAGGACGGCGCGGAGCCCACCGGTGTCCGGATCGGCCACCTCCCCGCGGGCGATGTGCGGAAAGAGCTTCTGCACGATGGGGATGTCCTTGTGCACCAGTTGTTCCTGGAGGTTGATGGTGTGGGTGGAGATGACGGCCTTCCGCTTCTCCTCGGCGGCGGCGAGCGCGGCAGGCACGAGGTAGGCGAGCGATTTCCCGACGCCCGTACCGGCCTCCGCCACCAGCGGGCGCCGGCGGACGAGCGCCTCGGCGACCCCGATCCCCATGGCCTGCTGCTCCGGCCGGAACTCGAAGTCGCGCGAGCGCGAGAGTGCCCCGGTCTCGGAGAAGACCTCCGCCACCCGCGCGGCCAAGGCGGCCGGCTCGAGATCATCTCGGAATGCGATCATGGGATTGGCGGGCGAGGGAACCTCCCGGTAGCGGCCCGCTGTCCCGTGCCATACGCCATCCGCACCGCGAACTCAAAACCCGCGGCGGAAATCCCCCCCGCCCGGCGCTCGCCAGCGCTTGACGCCTGAGGCACCGTCGTGAACCCTTGCCCCCCGCCGATCCGACCACCCGATGCCCAAACGACCCAAAGCCAAGAACATCCGCCGCAGCGAGCTCGCGCGGCAGGGCAACCCGCTGGCCGCCGTCGCGCAGAAGTCGGGGGGTGCGCTCGCGTTCATCAAGCACGCCCCGCTCCTCCCGCTGCTGCTCTTCATCTCCGGATGTGTGATGGCGGGGTTCGTCGCCCTGGCCGACGCCGGCACCTATGTCGCCGCCACCCCGTGGCGCGATATCATCACCCATCATCTCTCCTTCATCCCCGAGGACGCCGATCGCAATTTCGCAGGCTACGCCTTCGTCTTCCTCCGGGAACAGTGGGTCTTCCTCCTGGTCTGTCTGACCCCGGCATTCCTCGTCACCCTCTACCGCCTGAAGGGCTCCGCGCTGATCCTCCCGATCCTTATGGCGTCACTGGCGATTTTTGCGCTCTGGCTGTCGAGCGACCTCTACGAAAACTACGCCTCCGCCTCCGAGTCGTTCCTCGGCGAAGCCCCCACGCTGGCTTCCTACGTCATCAAGCTTGTCCTCATCGGAGCCGTCATCCTCAGCCCGCCGGTCCTCCTGGCGATCTACTTCCGGAGCAGCACCCTCGACCGCTACGTCGTCCGCTCGTTCGCCGTGCCCTTCGTCCTTTGCCTGTTCGGGTTCCTGACGATCTGGGTGATCATCGACCTGGCCGACAACGGCCCCGACTTCATCGACGCGGAGCACCCCCCGACCCTGACGACCATCCTCTTTTTCTACATCGTGCAGATCCCGCAGGTCGTGGTGCTCATTCTCGACGTCACCCTCCTTCTCGCCATGCTCTACACGCTCGGGAAGATGTCGAAGGCCAACGAGATCATCTCCATGATGGGAGCCGGGCGCTCGATCGTGCGGATCCTCCTGCCGCTTTTTAGCATCGGGCTTTTGGCCACCCTCGTCTCCTTGGCATTCAACTACGAGTGGGCGCCGAGCGCCGAGCGAGAGAAGGAGGATCTCCTCCGCTCGATGGACGAAGGGTTCGAGCAGCAGACCGCAGCCCAGGCCACCCTCTTCCGGAACCGGGAAGACCGGCGCACGTGGTTCGTCTCCTCCATTCCCATCGATTTCGCCGCCGACAACAAGATGCGTTCGCTGGAGATCTACCAGCAGGACGAGGATGGTCAAATCGAGAAAGCCTACGTGGCCGACAGCGCATTCTGGTTCGCCGGTCTCGGGGACAAGAGCGCCGGGACTTGGCGTCTCTATCATGGGGTCGTCCGCGACTACGACGAGCGCGGCATCCCCTTTCCCACCCCATTCAGCTCGATCGACATCGACGACTGGGCCGAAACCCCCTGGAAGCTGCAGAGCGGTGCCCTCAACCCCGAGTTCCTCGGGGTGCAGGAACTCCGCTCCTACATCGCGACCAACCACGAGTTGCCCGCCGACAAGCTCGCGCCTTTCCGCACGCAGCAGGCCAACCGCTGGGCGCTCCCGTGGCGATGCTTCGTCGTCACGCTGATCGCCGCCCCGCTCGGCATTGTCTTCTCGCGCCGGGGCCTGCTCGGGGGGGTGGCCTCCTGCGTCTTTATTTACTTCCTCATCTTTTTCCTCACCTCGGTCTTCCTCGCGCTCGGGGATAGCAACCGCCTCTACCCCCCGCTGGCCGCCTGGCTGACGAACATCATTTTTGCCGCCGTCGGCCTCCTCCTGCTGTGGGCGCGTTCGAAGAACCGCCAGCTCCCCAACCTGAACCCGCTCGCCCTGTTCCGCCGGGCCTCCGCGTAGCCCTCCGCCCCCAAAAAACTAGCTCCCGTTCAAATATGGCCATCACCCAGGATTGGAAAATCCGTTCCCGCGCCAACGCCTGCACCCACACAGGGAAACACTTTGCCGACGGCGAAGACTTCTATACCGCCATCCTCATCGAAGCGACCACCGGCGACTACGTCCGGCACGACTACTCGGAGGAGGCGTGGCAGGCGCTGAAGGACGAGATCGAACCATTCTCGTTCTGGCAGACCACCTACCTGGCACCACCGGAAAAAGATGAGGACCCGAACGAGGTGCGGAAAGAGACGGCCGAGTCCGTCCTCCGGCGGCTCATCGACGACAATGAGCCGAACACCGAGAACGCCCGCTACATTTTGGCGGTCATGCTAGAGCGCAAGAAGATCCTCCGCCCGACCGACACCCAGATCACCGGCACCCACAAGCTCCTCATCTACGAGCACGCCAAGACCGGCGAGGTCTTCATGATCGCCGACCCGGAACTCCAGCTCTCGGAGGTCGACCGCGTCCGCGCCGAAGTAGCCG
>CAZKYJ010000518.1:0-4416 GCA_964556355.1 uncultured Verrucomicrobiales bacterium
GATCCTCTTGGCCTGCTCGGGCGGCATGGGCAGCTCGGTCTCGTGCCACCCGGAGACCACGGGATTCCCCATGCGGGTACCGGACGCGATCAGCGTCGATCGAAAAATCCCGGCCATCGCGTAGTAGTCGGCGGTGGTGACCGGGTCGAACTTGTGGTCATGGCAGCGGGCGCAGCCCAAGGTAAGCCCGAGGAACGCGCGTCCCACGGTGTCGAGCTGCTCGTCCGCCAGATCCAGGTACATCTTTTCCTTGTCGCGCTCGGACGTCATCTTCGGCCCGACCATGAGGAACCCGGAAGCCACGAGCTGCTCGGCACGTTCCGCCGATGTCTCCCAGGGCATGAGATCGCCCGCCACCTGCTCGCGCACGAATTCCGCGTACGGTTTGTCCTTGTTGAAGGCATCGATCACGTAGTCGCGATAGCGCCACGCATTGTAGTAGGTGAAATTGATGTCGCCGCCGTTGCTGTCCGCGTAGCGTGCCACATCGAGCCAGTGCCGCCCCCATGTCTCCCCGAACTGCGGCGAGGCCAAAAGCGCATCGACCAGCTTGGGGTAGTCGGTTTCGCCACTGACGGTTCCCGGCGGGAGCCCGGTCAGATCGTAGGAGAGGCGCCGCAGCAGCTCGCGATCGTGGGCAGGTGGGGCGACCGGCAAGCCCGCCTCATCCCGGCGCGCCGCCACCCGGGCGTCGATCGATTCCTCCCCCCCTTGCAAGGGTGCACTTGCCCAGAACTCCGCTCCGTCTCCGCGGGCGGTTCCGGAGAGGCCCGCAAGGACGACGACAATTGCAGCGGCTGACCGGGGGATCATGACGCGGAGGATACGCCCTTCACGCGACCCGTCTATCGCGATACCCGCTCACTTCACGAGCCCCGGCACGGCCGCGTAGCCGCAGAACCGCGGGGTGCGCCCGCCGGTCGGTTTGCCACTGGGCAGCCGGAAATCGAAAACGCTCACCCCGTGGCGTGCCACCCCGTTGTAGCTCCGGCCGTTGCTCGCGCCGACCATGACCCGCTTGTCCGACTTTTTCTCCCTGCCCACGTAGATCATGACGTGGGTGATCGGCGGTTCGCGGTCGATGTCGTAGGTTCCCGACCAGAAGAGCAGATCTCCGGGTTTGAGCCGCGAGAGCTCGAACGTGTTCAGATCCGAGCTGCTCACCGGATACATCCGGCTTTTCTCCCAGGCCCACCGGTACATCGCGGCCGAGGAGCGCGGAACCCCTTTCAGCCCCTGGGAATTGAGCAGGTAGTAAACAGTTCCGGAACAATCCATCCCACCCGCCTCGGGACTCGCCCCCCCATACTTGTACCCTAGGTTCTGCCCCGTGAGCTCCAGCGCCCTGGCGAGCAGATTTTTTACCGCGGGCGGATTCTCGACAAAGCCTTTGATCGCATCCGGACCGAGGCTGGCCGGGGCGTTCGCCCGCTTGGTTCCCGCAGGCGACACCCGCGCGACACCGGCTGCCAGACCCGCGGCGATCAGGCCGACGAATTGCCGCTTCCGTATCCCCCGGGGCTGCGCTTTTGTCTCCGAACCGGATTCCCCCATGACATCAACCCACTACGCCCCCGCCCTACGATGAGACTGGCCGATCATTGCATTCTCATCACCGGATCATCCACCGGCATCGGCAAAGCGATCGCCGCCCGCTGCCTCCATGAGGGAGCCCGCGTCGTCGTCCACGGCATCGAACCGGAGCTGACCGCCGCGACCGCCCGGGAGCTCGGCGGCGTGCCCTACCACGTTTCAGATCTCGCCGACCCGGCGGTCCCCGCGGAGCTTGTCCGCTTCGCCACCGCCGAGATGGGCAAGCTCGACCGCCTCGTCAACAACGCCGGGGTCGTCCCCCACTCGGATATCTCGTCCACCGGCGTCGAACTCTGGGACTGGACCTACGCCATCAACGTCCGTGCCCCCTTCCTTCTCATCCAGGCCGCCCTCGACCAGCTCTCCGCCAACGGGGGGCGGGTCTTGAATATCGGATCCGTCAACGCCTACGCCGGCGAACCCAATTTCCTCCCCTACGCGACGTCGAAAGGTGCGCTCATGACCCTCACGAGGAACCTGGGTGACGCCCTCCCGCGCTCCCATCGGGTCGTCGTCAACCAGATCAACCCGGGCTGGATCCTCACGGAGAACGAGGTGCAACGGAAGCGGGAGAACGGTCTCGACGACGACTGGTTCACCCATCTCCCCCCGGTCTTCGCCCCCTTCGGACGCATCCTTTCACCCGCCGAAATCGCCGAGGCCGCCACCTACTGGCTCGCCGATGCCGCCGGCCCGGTCAGCGGCTGCGTCGTCGACCTCGAACAGTACCCCTCCATGGGAAGAAACCCGCCGAAGGGCTAGCCTTCACCCGCCACCCCCGATCCACACTCTTCATGCCCCGCCTCGCCGCCTTCCCCAAAGCCTACCTCGACGACCTCTGCCGCGGCAGCATGTCCCTCGACCAATGGTTCGCCCTCGCATCCCGCCTGGAAATCGAAGGCCTCGAACTCTATCCCGCGATCCGCGGCCTCGAAGACCCGCGCCTCTGGCCCGGCTACCGCCAGGCGGTCAGCGACTTGGGCATGACCATCCCGATGCTCTGCTGCTCGCCCGACTTCACCCATCCCGATCCCGGGTTCCGCGCCGCCGAGATCGCGAAAGAAAAATCGTGGATCGCCATGGCGGCCGGGCTCGGCGCCGTGACCTGCCGCGTGCTCTCCGGCCAGCGCCGCCCCGAGGTCTCGCGGGACGAAGGCATCGGCTACGCCGCCGACGCCATCCGTCAGTGCATCCCCTACGCGGCCGATCACGGCATCACCCTCGTCCTCGAGAACCACTACAAAGACGGGTTCTGGCTCCACCCGGAATTCGCCCAGCACACCGACGTCTTCATCGATCTCGTCGCCGCCATCGACTCGCCCCATTTCGGCGTCAACTACGACCCCTCGAACACCATCCTTGCCGGCGAAGATCCGCTCGCCCTGCTGGAACTCGTCAAACACCGCGTGGTCACCATGCACGCCAGCGACCGCTACCTGAAGTATGGCACGTTGGAAGACCTGAAAAATGAGGAGGGGGTCGAGGGCTACGCCGAGCGGCTCTCCCACGGCGAAATCGGCCAGGGGATGAATGACTACGACGCCATCTTCTCGACCTTGAAAGGCGTGGGATTCGACGGTTGGATCTCCATCGAAGACGGCGTCGATGGCTTCGAGCAGCTCGAGCGCTCCGTCGCCTTTCTCAACACCAAAATCGCCGAACACTTTTGAAACTCACCCACGAACAACTCGAGGAGGGCAGCGTCTTCGCCCTCGACTTCACCAAGCTGACGAAAGTGGCGGCCTGCGGGGAAGACCTCGTCCCCGTCGTCGTCCAGAATCACGAATCGGGAGAAGTCCTCATCGTCGCCTACGCCAACCAGGTGGCGCTGGACACCACGATCCGTGAAGGCAAAGCCGCCTTCTGGAGCACCTCCCGCAACGAGCTCTGGATCAAGGGGAACACCTCCGGCGACTTCTTGGAAATCGTCGAGATCCGCGTCAACTGTGAACAAAATTCCCTCCTCTACTCGGTGCTCCCGGCCGGTCAAGGCGCCTGCCACACCAAAGACGCTTCTGGCAAGGCGCGCCCCGGGTGCTACTACCGGCGGCTCGAGCCGGACGGATCAATCGCGCCGGCCTGAGCCCGCACGTGGCGGACTCAATAACCGAGTTCGCTGAGCCGGCTGTCCCGCCATGGGGCGGCGCCCCCTCCGGAATCCGAGAAGGCCCCCGCCCCTCTTTCTTCCGGACAACTTCGCCCCCCCTGTCTTCGAACCCGCCGATTCCCTGCGTGCCGGCGGATAGAAACACTTAATATCTCCGTATCTCCCGTCATGCCATTGCTCTATGACGAAGGGACTCGAGCTGCTGCGCGCAACGGCGTCACCACTGGAATTGGGCGCCCCACAGGCACCACGCACGCCCCCCCCGCACCGGCACCAAGGCTCTCGTTCGGAGACACCGTGATCGGGGCGGCATTCCACGGAGGCGCTGTCGACGAGGTCGCCTGCCGGAATACGATTGCAGTAAGCGCAGCGGACGGCCGATCCGCGGTCGACGCCCTCCTCGACGCTGGCCTCGTCCGTGACGAGGCGACCTTTTGTCGCCATCTCGCCGGCACCCTCGCCATGGACTGCTCCGACCATGCGGAGATGGAGGCCGAGGCGTTCAGCACCGGCCCGCTCCACGAGCGCCTGCCGGCCAAGCTCGCCCTCCGCTACCGGATCCTCCCTGGCACCGATAACGGAGCGACTCTCCGGCTCTTCACCTTTGACCCCTTCGACCTCGAGGCCCGGCAGGCGGTCGCCCAACAGCTCGCCCGGTCGATCACCTGGGTGATCGCCCCCCGGGAAGCCGTGCTGCCCGCGCTGCGCACCGGCTA
>CAZKYJ010000519.1:0-4408 GCA_964556355.1 uncultured Verrucomicrobiales bacterium
GGTAGCGAATCGGTACGGAAAGAGTGAAGTGCGACTGCTCAGGGTGGTGCGCGGTGAGAGGCGGCACGAGGTGAGTGAGTTCTCGGTGTCGGTCTCCCTCGGCGGCGCACTCGAGGGCGCCTACCTGTCGGCGGACAACAGTGCGGTCGTGCCGACGGACACGATCAAGAATTCCGTGCAAGCGCTGGCCCACGACCGTCCCGGGTTAAGCCGGCACGGACTCGCCAGAACGGTGGCGGAGTATTTCGTCGGCCGCTATCCCCAGATCACGTCGGCGACCGCCGAGGTTCGAGAAATGCGATGGCGGAGGATGTCGGTCGGCGGATCGGAGCATCCGCACAGCTTCGAGCGGGAGGCCAACGGCGAGCCGTTCAGCCGGTGTGAGGTCGCGGACGGAGGAGCCACCCACGTGTCCGATGGTATCCGAGGACTCGTGATCCTGAAGTCGACCGGATCGGGGTTCAGCGGATTTCCTCGCTGTGAGCTGACGACTTTGCCCGAGGCCGAAGACCGGATTCTCTCGACCAGTTTGGACGCGGAGTGGTGTTATGCGGGCGGTGCTGGCGAGGTGGCGGATGAAGTCGTGATCGGTGCCATGCTAGAAGTTTTCGCGTCGCGGTTCAGCCCCTCGGTCCAGCGGACGCTCTTCGAGATGGGGGAAGCAGTGCTGGAGCGATGTGCCGGGTTGGAATCGATCTCGCTGAAGATGCCGAACCGCCACTATCTCAATCTCGACCTCAGGGCGCTGGGGCGGCCGGCGGACCAGAACGTGGTCTTCCTCCCGACCGACGACCCGTTCGGGATGATTTCGGCAACGGTGGCGAGGGAGCCGTGATGGGTTCGGGTCTCTGGACGAAAGCGGCCGAGCTGGAATCATCGGGCATTCCGTTCGTGGCCGTGACAATGGTCGATGCCCGGGGCAGCGTGCCGCAGGAAGTCGGAGCGAGGGCGCTGGTGGCGGGAGGGGGGCTCGTCGCCGGATCGGTAGGCGGAGGACGGGTCGAGGATGCGGCTATCCGGCGGGCCAACGAGATCATGTCGGGGAACGCGCCGGAAGGCTTGGTCTCGTGGAATCTGCAACGGGACATCGGGATGACCTGCGGCGGCGAGGTGACGTTTTTCTTCGAGGCGGTCGGGGCGGTCGCCTGGGAAGTGGCGATCTTCGGAGCCGGGCACGTGGCGCAGGCGGTCGTCCGCCTGTTGGCCGGGCTGGGGCGCGTGCGCGTGCGCTGCGCCGATCCGCGCAAGGAATGGATCGGCCGGCTTCCCGATCGTCCCAATGTCCGGGTATTGGTCGCTGCCGATCTCGCGCCGCTGGTCGATGCGCTGCCGGTGGGAACGTTCGTCGCCTCGCTTACGCAAGGGCACGCGACCGACCGGCCAGTGCTGGCGCGGGCGCTAGCGCGGGGTGGGGCGGAGATCCCTTACGTCGGCGTGATCGGGAGTGCGGCGAAGGCGGCGGTCCTGCGGCGGGAGTTGGCAGAGGACGGGGTGCCGGCCCATGACCTGCAACGCCTGCGCTGCCCGATCGGCCTCCCGCTCGGGAACGACGAGCCTGCGGAGATCGCCGTGAGTATCGTGGCGGAAATGTTGCAGGTGCGAGACGGGCGCGTCTCGGAGGGAATGTAATCGACCGGACGCCCTCAAGGTGTGGTAAATTCTGATTCCTATGATAACTCCCAACGGTCGCCGGCTGGCGATTCTTTTGCCGCCGTTGGCCGTCGTGGCATGCTTGATTTTCTCGTCCGGCCGCCCTGAGAAACCGGCACCGAGCCCGCCCCTCCGGCAGGATCCCGCCCCGGTGGCGCTGCCGGGCGGAGCTGCTCCTCCCATCGGGAAGCCCTCGGAAATCAGATCGTTCGCCCGGGCGCTCCGGGCCGTCGATGCATTCGGTCGCTGGATGCACCGAACGGATCGGGAATCGGCGCTCGCGGACGGCATCAGGCTTGCGCGGGACCGGCGCGAAGCCATGGCGTGGCTGATCGAGTACCGCCCGGAAGCGGCCTTGGAACGGGCGATAGGCTATGGCAAGCGCCGATGGCTACCGGGCGAGATTGTCGGCCTACTGGAAGAGCTTGTCTCGGATGCCGGGAGCTTGGAGGTCGTCAGCGCGTGCCCGTGGCCCGATCAACCTGCCGATGACGAAGGAATCGGGCTGACCCGGGCGGTCGTTCTCAAGGGTGACGGCCGCCGCCTCCGCGCCTACACCTTCGGTCGGAGGAGTGAAGTCACGACCAAGGATCGTATCTCTGTCCACGGCGTCGCGCTCGACGGGGCGCTGGCACTCTCGGATTCGCCGGTCCGCATTCTGGAGGATGCCGAGGTGCGCGGCCGCGGAGGCGACCCCTCGGGGGAGCAGATCTTCATCGATTTCGAGGGTGAAATGCGCGTGGTCGAAAGCGCCGAGGCGCTCGATGCCTTTGTCGCCGCGCTGGTTGATGACGAGACCCGCGCCGGTCCGGAGGCGGGCGTGGCCTACGCGGACGGTGACGGCGGCGGCGGGGTGGCCGAGAGCGCGTTCACCGAAGGGGACAAGAGCCTGCTTTACGTGCGCGTCCGGTTCTCCGACGATGCTCCCGACCGCGAGGATCTTTCGGAGGCACTCGCACGCTCTCGGCAGGACGACATCGAGGAGTTCTTCCGGATCTCGTCCTACGACAAGCTCCGATTGACCACGGTCATCACCGAGGTGGTCACGCTCCCCGACACCCACGCGTCCTATTCCGGCCAGGGGCTCGGGCGCATGTCGACCGACGCCTACGCGGCGGCGAAGGCGCTGAACCCGGAGTGGGACAGCGCCCTCTTCGATTTCCGGACGGTGGTCTCCCGCGGCGGGATCGGCTCCTACGCCGGGGTCGCGTTCGTCGGCGGTCGCGCGAGCCACCTCCAAGATTCGAGCCTCCGCACCGCCGGGCACGAGTATGGCCATAACTTCGGGCTCTCGCACGCCTACTACAACTACACCACCGCGCTCTCACCGATCGGCCAAGATGCCGTCGAAGGCGAGTCGCCCGACGTCGAGTACGGCCACCGGTTTTCCATCATGGGGGCACAGAGCGGGAGCGATTTGAACAACCCGGCGCTTCCGGTGCCTACCGTCCATGAGAAGAACCGCCTCGACTGGTTGGCGGATTCCGACTACACCGACATCACCAGTTCGGCCCAGTCCGGGCTCTACCGGATCCTGCGCAACGACGATCAGGATGTTGCGGGCATCCAGGCCCTCCGGCTCCCGGCCAGCAGCAATGGCACGAGCAATGCGAGATACTGGGTAAGCTATCGGGCGGCGTGGCAGCCTCCCACCCGAGGGAGTGCCAATCCCTATCTCTCCAACGGGGCAATGATCAACTGGACGCGAAATAGTGGCAGCGTGAGCACCATGATCGATACCACGCCGTACTCGGACGATGGCTCGCACAGTTCCGGCTCCCCCTGGGTTCGGGACAACAACGACAAGTGGGATGCGGCCCTCCTCATCGGACGCACCTACAGCGATCCGGGGGCGGGAGTGCATGTCACTCCCGTGGCGCGGGGCGGATCCGGTAGCGGCGCCTATCTGGATGTCTTCGTCTCGGTGGAGGGTCAGTTAGAAATCCCCCTGGTCGGAGCCGCCGCGCCCTGTTCGGCCATCGTTCCGGGAGAGGGGTATCCGGCGGGGCTCGAGTGGACCGCCACCAGCTTCGACGACGCCACCTGGCCGCTCTCCGGCACCATGGGCGTGGGCTACGAGCGGGGCTCAGGGAACTACCGCAACTTCTTAAACGTCGATCTCGACGCGTCCATGGGGCCGACGGATACCGCCGCCTATGTCCGTGTCCCGTTCACCATCCCGGACGCGGCCACCCTCGCGCGGCTCTCGGGCCTGCGGCTCGATGTCCGCTACGACGACGGCTTTATCGCCTATATCAATGGCGAACGCGTCGCGAGCGCCAACGCGCCCGCCGGGGTCCCGTCGCCCAACGCGCCTGCGACCACCGACCATCCTGATAGCCAGGCCGACGATCTCTTGCCGTTCAATGCCGACGCCGGACTCCCCGGCCTCGTCGTCGGGCAGAACATGCTCGCGATCCACGTTCTCAACGGCGGGGCCAGTAGCTCCGACCTGCTGAACGACACGCGGCTCGTCGGATTGGAAGAAACTTCGAGCAACCGTCCGCCAACGGTGACGATGACCGCGGACACGGTGGTCGCGGCAACGAACCAGGCTGTCACGTTTACGGCGTCGGGCACCGACCCCGATGGTGACGAGCTCGCCTACGCGTGGGACTTCGACGAGGAGGATGCCTTCAGTAGCGAGGGGCTCAACTCGCCGGTGGCCACGAAAAGCTGGGGGAGCGATGGCACCCGTGCGGTGACGGTCACCGTTTCGGACCGCCGTGGCGGGACGGCCAGGGCGCGTGCCGTCGTG
>CAZKYJ010000520.1:0-4398 GCA_964556355.1 uncultured Verrucomicrobiales bacterium
GCACCGTGGCATGGGGTTCGATCCATTTCCAAGCCCGACATTCAAGCCGGATCGTAGGGCTCTTCCCCTCCCCCCATCTCCACGACCTTCACCGGGGGGAGCTGACCTTGTCGCAGCGCAGCACGGGGAGCGCGTCCGCGCATCGACCGCCGTGGCGATTGGTCGCGCTGTAGCCGGCCTCGGCGGATTGTCATAGAGAATCCCTGCGATTGACCGAGCTTGGTGCCATGACCATCACGTCCGCCGAGACGGCCTCCGATTGCCCGGAGTTCGTAGTCCGACGTGAGGCCTTTGATCGCTACTTCGACCCGCCGCTGGCGACGAGCACCTTCCACGATCTGGTGAACAAGGGGAAGATCATCCCGATGAAGGGGATGCGGGGATTCTACCTGTTGAACGCGTCCCTGCGACGCCTGGGGTTACACGAGGTAGCGAAGCTGCCCAAAGAAACGGAGCGCCGGAGTCTTGAGGACATCGTCCGGCTGGCCTTCACCCTGATCGACCAGACCCTTTTCCCACCGCCGTCTTGGCTGCTGCCGGTCGCGACGATCGATGCCAGAGACACCGACCACGCGCGGAGGATCGCGGATCAACAACGGGACAAGGTGAAGGCGCTCGATCACCACCTTCGGAAGATCGCCTACCTTCAAGGGGTACTCGGCTCGGTGGAGATCCAGAAGGCCCGCTGAAGGCGCAGGTTGAGGCTGCTGACGGTTGACCGCCGGTCTGCCTGAGGAGGATCGCAGCCGATCACGGCAAGCCGGAGCAAAGCTCCTCGCGTCCTACGACCGGCAGCTGGGGACGCAGGCGCACGGGGCGGAAGACGCCACGGGCACTGTTGAGGGGATGCTCTCGAGAAACCCCATAGCAAAGACGGTTTATCTGCGATCGGAGATCGAGGCAATCCTGTCCCGATAAAATACTTGCGAGCCCTAGCACTAGCCTTCCCCCCCATTTTTGAGACCCGGCGGTCGCGCTGGCGAAATTTAGCTGCCATATTTCACCCCTCGGCGGAATATACCGAGTTGGATTTCCTCCCTTATTGTTGCCAGGGTATCTACCACGTTCTCGGACAAGCCGGATCGGGAGATCCCCCATTTAACCGAACAACCAAACACCAAATCCTATCATGAAAAGAGTGATCCGCTGCGCCATCGCCATTGCCCTCGTCACCCTCACCGCCCACAGCCTGCAGGCGGGCAAGAAGAATGACAAGGGGGCGAACTTCGCCGCCCTCTTTTACAATGATGCCATCGTCGGCACCATCATGACTCCCACGTCGATCCCCGATCAGGGCGTGGACGTGATCTACGCGCTCACCAACCCCGCCGATGGTCAGCTGGGCATCACCACCGTCGCACCGGGAGACCCGAACTACCACGGCGGTCGCTGGAAAGTCTACGTCGCGACCTGGGTCGGCGAGGGTCCCACCCCGCTCTTCACCTCCGCCGCAGCCGTGGATGATGCCGTCGATGCAGGGGATCTCCTGCTCACGCGGGCAGGCGCCTTCGACTTCATCTGCCCGGTTCAAGTGAACGGACCCAAGAGCTAGAACGCGGGTAATCTGGCACTGGATCCACCTCCCCAGCACCGTGCAGGCGGGTGGAGTCGGTTTCCGAGGGGGGCTTACCGAGATCTTCGGTATGCCCTCCTTCTTTTTTTGGGGGAAACGTGTCTTGGCGCGCCGGACGGACGCCGTGGCTATCGAACCGGCCGACGCCCGATCCCGGACCCCTCCGGACGCTCACTCCACCCGGCATTTCGCGACCACGTCGCCCTAGCCCGGAAAATGCACCAAAAGAACCACGTGGTTGTTATAAGTCGTTAAAGTTGAGTTGCTTACACTTAACCTTCGACACAACCACGCGATGACAAATAGTAGAGCTGATCAACTCGAGTTCGCAAGCTGTAAAGGCCGCAAAGTAGAGGCAGATTTTGAGGGCGGCGAGGTCAGCTCGGACGGTGGACTCCTGCTTCTACGGGAGATCGACCGACACCTCGATCTAACCCGCCGAGCAGCGAAGCTTCTGCCCGACGGGCGCCAACGCGGCAAGATCACCCACAGTGCAGTTTCGCTGCTGCGCCAGAGAGTGTTCGCGTTGGCCCAAGGATATGAAGACCTCAACGACCATGGGGAACTTCGCCACGATACCCTGCTGCAAACGGCAACCGGGAGTGACACGACACCGGCCAGCGCCCCGACGCTCTGCCGCATGGAGAATCGCGCCAACCGACGTTGTGCGATGGCGCTCAACGAACTGCTTGTTGATCTGTTTATCGAGTCGCACAGCAAGCCACCCGAGGAGTTGATCCTCGACTTCGAGGCTACCGATGATCCCGTGCACGGTCGTCAGGAAGGCCGATTTTTTCACGGTTACTACGATCACTACTGCTTCCTGCCGCTGTACGTGTTCAGTGGTGATCAACCCCTGTTCGCGTGGCCGCGCCCATCGCGGCACCGATGGTGCCCGTGGAGCATGGGCAGTGTTGCGTTACCTGACCAAAAGACTACGCGCAGCGTGGCCGACAGTTCGTCTCGTTTTCCGAGCCGACTCCTGGTTCTGCCGCTGGCGAATGCTGCGCTGGTGCGAAGCCTACCGGGTCGACTACATCCTTGGACTGGCCAAGAACAAACGGCTCAACACAATGATCGAAGCGCTGGCAGAGAAGGCGGAAAACCTCTGGGAAGAGAGCGGAGAAAAAGCAGCGAGTCTTTGGCTGGCTGGACTATGGAGCCCTGAGTTGGGATCACCCACGACGCGTGATCGCCAAAGCCGAGCACGGCAGCAAAGGATCCAATCCGCGCTACGTGGTGACCAACCTCAGCGGTAGCGCCCGCGAGTTATATGAATAGATCTACTGCGCGCGAGGCGACATGGAAAACCGGATCAATGAGCAACAGCTCGGGCTGTTCGCGGACCGCACCTCCTGTCATCGATGGTGGCCCAATCAACTTCGGCTGATGCTGAGCACGCTGGCCTACACCCTGATCGACAGCTTGAGGCGAAGAGCGTTGAAGGGCACAAATTGGAACCGCAAGCAGGCCGACACCTTGCGGTGCGTGCTACTTAAGGTTGGTGCCGTGGTGCTGCGCAACACGCGACGCATCGTGGTTCATCTCAGCTCAAGCTATCCACATCTGGAAGGGTTCATTGCCGCTCACGCAAAACTCAAAGCACCAGGATGAAGCAAGCGATGGTGCTGGCCCCGGCACCTAAAAAGACGGCGGGAGTGTGGCGCAGTGGCACTACGAGAGTCAAAAACTGGCCCGACTACCTCTTTTTCAACATGAGCGCCCCGAACGCCAGACGTCATGATCCAACGACAACGCCCGAATCGACTTCATGAAACATCCGCGCTAGGGCGATGAGATCGTCTCCACGGAAACCTGGAGAAAGCGGGCGGGTTCGGCTCCAGCACCGGACATCGGCGTGGAGGACCGCACGGTGACCCGTTCGAGTCCGGCGCCCAGATCTTCGGGCGTCCCCACGGTGTGGGTGCCCAGGTCGAGCGGAGCGGGGTCGCCCAAGGTGGTCGATTCGATCACCGCGTAGCGGATCCCGGTATCCGCTCCGGTGCGGCGGCGGAACTGGATGGCGAGGTACTCCTGTCCGCCGACCACCACCGTGGCGGCGGTCGGGCGCCCGGTGCTGGCATCGTTCACGCCGGGGAGGGTGGCGAAGGCGTACTCGAGAAGCGAGGACAACCCGTCGAAGTCGGGATCGAGGAGCAGGGCGGTGAGTTCGATCCCATTTTCGTTGCGCCAGGCCGAGAGGGCGTTCTCCACGGTGTACTCGGCGTCGAGGATGGTTGTTTGTCCCTGCGGCATATTGACGATGATATTGTCCGGTTCCCGCATCTCCGGAACCTCCGAGAACGCCACGATGAAATCTCCCCCCGAGGCGAGGTTGACGCGGGCACCCGATCGGCGGGGGAAGTCGGTTAGCTTGCGGGTGGGGTCTCCGGCATCGAGGAGTTCCCAGCGGGCGCTGCTCGTATTCATGTTGACGATGAGCGCCGTCTGGAGGAACACATCGCTCGAGACGCTGGGTTCGACGTAGCTGGCGCCGCCTCCGGTGATGGGAGCACCGCCGTTGCCAACCACCTCGGCGCGTGCGATGAGATCGGCGACGTCGGAGGAGAGCGCCCGGACGAGGGTGTTGCCGTTGCGGCCGATGACGATCCCCGCCGGGAAGGTGCCCCCGCCGGGATGTTCGATGTAGACCGGCCCCCCGCTGTTGCCGGGGAACGTGCGCACCGACGTTGTGGTATAGACCTGCGACCGCGCATCGCCAGGGTAGGCACGACTGAAGCTGAAAACCTCGGGATCGCTCGCGTGGAGCATCCCATAGGTCTCGGGGGCTGCCGGGTCGAGCGGGTAGCCCGCGATGAACTTGG
>CAZKYJ010000521.1:0-4392 GCA_964556355.1 uncultured Verrucomicrobiales bacterium
ACCACGATCTCTGCGACCGAGAGGTTGCGCACCAACCGGGCGGCCGCGCGGATGGCGGCGAAGTCTTGGTCGTAGGCGGCCAATCCCTCCAGGTGGGTTGTGATATAGCCTTTCGGGCGGCGGTAGGTCGGGGCGTTGAAGAGTTCCCGGAAGAGCTCGCGGTGGTGGGGGGGCGTGAGGCTTTCCCACACCCGGCCGCGATAGGCGCCCGCCAGCTCGCGGACGAGGGCGAACTGGCGCTCCAGGGTCGACCGCACCCACTCCGCACGGGCCGGCCACCCACCGTCGAACTTGCCGTCCTGGCGCATCGTTTCGAGCGTTTCCCGCGGGTAGTAGATCAGGGTCAGGAGATCCTGCTGCTGGCGGGGGCTGAACTCCTCGCCGAAAAGTTGCTCGACCAGCGGGCGGAGGGACCCGGAGGCGTTGTTGATGACGTGGCGCAGCTTCTGGTGTTCCCCGTGGATGTCGGAGATGACATGGATGGTCGGTCGCGGGAGTTTGAGTTTCGCGTTGAGCCCCGCGACTTCGGCCATGGCCGAGGCGGGCGTCGGATACTTCTCGGCGAGGGTTTTGGTCAATAGGTTCATGATGTGACTGGGTGCTGGAGTGAGCCTGAGAATGCCGATGCCCCGACCGCCCGGCGGGAGGGGCGGGAGGGTGGACGGGGTCTCCCGTGGCGGCAGGGTGTCCCGGCGTGGTCCTCGGGAGCGCCCGCCGCGGGAACCCGCCGCCGTTCGTGGAAAGCCGCCGCTCCTTTCGAGAACCGGTGCTGCCGGCTCTGGGGGCCACGGAGATACTGCTCGCCCGTCATGTTTCCCTACCTTCCCGATTCCTCCGTGAGCGTGGCGATCTTGTCTTTGAGCGGCTGGGTGAGGGCGTCCCAGCGGAAGCGCCAGGCCCAGTTGTTCTCGGCGACGCCGGGGACGTTCATGCGCGCCTCCGACCCGAGCCCGAGCAGGTCTTGGAGGGGGAAAACGGCGAGCTTCGAGCGGGAGCGGAGGATGGCATCCATGTAGGTCCAGTGGATGTCGGTGCCGTCGGTGTGGAAATACGTGCGGATGGTGTGCCGCTCGGCCTCGATCTGCTCTTGGGTGCGGGTGGTGCCCTCGCCCTCGTCGGACCAGAACATCCCGACGGTGGTGTCGTTGTCGTGGGTGCCGGTGTAGGCGATGCTGTTTTCGCGATAGTTTTCCGGGAGATACTCCTCGGCGAGCGCATCCGTGCCGAAGGCGAACTGCAGGACGACCATGCCGGGCAGGTCGAACCGGTCGCGCAGCTCGCGCACCCCATCCGTGATCAGGCCGAGGTCCTCGGCGATGATCGGGAGGTCAGCGCCGATATTCCGGCGCATGGCCTCGAAGAAGTCGTCGCCGGGACCCGGCCTCCACGTGCCGTTGATGGCGGTCGGTTCGGCGGCATCGATCTCCCAGTAGGCCTCGAATCCGCGGAAGTGGTCGATGCGCACGATATCGACCTGCGAGAGTACCCGGTTGAGGCGGGCGGTCCACCAGGCGTAGTTGGTCGCCCGGTGTTTCTCCCAGTCATAGAGCGGGTTGCCCCAGCGCTGTCCCGTGGCGGAAAAGTAATCCGGCGGGACGCCGGCGACCACCGTCGGCTGGCGCTTCTCGTCGAGATAGAAGAGCGAGGGGTTCGCCCAGGTATCGGCGCTGTCGTGGGCGACGAAGATGGGGACATCGCCGACGATCGATATCCCGAGCTCGGCCGCCTTCGCCCGGACGCGCGACCACTGCGAATCGAAAAGGAACTGCAGGATTTTAACGGTTTCGATCTCGTCGTGGAGCCCGGCCATGGCCTCGGCGAGGGTCTCGGGATTCCGCATCGAGTATTCGTCCGGCCAGGCGTCCCAAGGCGCCCCCTTGAAGTAGGTTTTCAGCGCGCGGTAGAGCGCGTAGTCGTCCAGCCACGCCTGCTCGCGGAGGCAGAACGCGTTGAAATGTTCGGCGAGGGTCGGGCTGGAGGCGATCTGGGTTTTGAAGGCGATGGCAGCCTGGGTCAGGGCGGCCCGCCGGACTTCGGTGACGGGGCCGAACTCCACGCAGTCTTCGTTGAAGGTGGCCGTCGGCATACAGTTGATATCCGCCGGGGAGAGGAGGCCGTCGCGGATCAGCTGGTCGAACCCGATGAGGAGCTCGTTGCCGGCAAAGGTGGAGATGGCCGAGTAGGGGGAGTTCCCATGCCCGGTCGGATTGAGCGGCAGGATCTGCCACACTTTCTGCCCCATGTCGTGGAGTTCGTCGAGCCAGCGGAGGGCTTCGGCGCCAATTTCACCGATGCCGTAGCGTCCGGGGAGGGAGGTGACGTGGAGAAGGATTCCGGACGAGCGTTGGTCGAGCATGGGTGTGGTGGATGGGGCTGACGGTGGATGTGGTGAATGCTGCTTGCACTGGCGCGCGGGATGCTGATGGTATCGGGATCATGGCATCTAAGACTCCTTCGGTTAAAGATAAGGTTCCTGCAAGGCTAGAGGTGCCCCTCGAGGTCGCCGAGCAGTTCGTGAGCGACCTGCCGCTGGGTGCGTTCTACACGGCGAGAGAGACACTCTTTCGCGTGTTCGCCCCCCGGGCGACCCTCGTGGAGGTGGTTCTTTATGAGGAGGCAAGGGGGGATGTCGGGCGGCTGGCGACGGTGATGGAAGACGTCGGCAGCGGCGTCTGGGAGGCACGGATCAAGGGCGACCTCGAAGGGAAATTCTACGTCTGGCGCTTTATCGGGAACGCCGGGCGCCCGGACGTTGAAGTGATCGACATCTACGCGACCAACGCGGTCGACAGCTCGCGCCGTGGGCGGATCACGGATTTCAAAAAGACGAATCCGGCGGGGTGGCGGGAGTCCGGGAAGGTCGGGCCGGTGCTCAAGGCCCCGACCGACGCCGTGCTTTACGAGTTGCACGTCCGCGACCTGACGATGAGCGAGACCTCGGGCGTCAAACAAAAAGGGAAGTATCTCGGCTGGACCGAGCCGGGGACGAACATGCCCGGGGAGGATGCGGTGAGCACCGCGCTCGACCACATCGTCGAACTCGGGGTCACCCACGTGCAGATCCTACCCGTCCAAGATTACGAGTGGGACGAGAAAAAGGGAGATTACTTCTGGGGCTACATGACGAGCTGTTTCAACTCGCCCGAGGGGATCTACGCCAGCGATATCTACGACGAGAGCAGGGTCAAGGAGCTCAAAGCGCTCATCGCCGCCCTCCACGAGCGAGGTCTCGGGGTCATCCTCGACGTGGTCTACAACCACACCGCGGACCACGCCAGCTTCGACGCGCACGTCCCTGGCTACTACTACCGGCTCCACGGAGACGGGAGCAAGTCCAACGGGAGCGGGGTGGGCAACGACTTCCGGAGCGAGATCCCGATGGCACGCAAGTTCATCGTCGATTCGCTGAAGTTCTGGGTCGAGGAGTACGGCGTGGACGGGTTCCGATTCGACCTGATGTCGCTGGTCGATCTCGAGACGATGCAGATGGCCGAGTCCGAGCTGCTGAAGATTCGCCGGGATCTGCTGATTTATGGCGAGCCGTGGTCGGCGGGTGACTCGGCGCTCCACGGCCGGTGGACCGACAAGGGGTCGCTGGAGGAGACCGAGGGGATCGGCGCGTTCAACGACGACTTCCGCAACGTCATCAAGGGGCCGCCAGACGGTGACGAGGTTGGCTTCATCCAAGCGGGATACTCCCGCGACGCCCTCATCGAGGGGCTGAAGGGGACCCCTGCCTGGGCTCCCAAGCCGGGCCAGACGATCAACTACATGACCTGCCATGATAACATGGTGCTCTGGGACAAGCTCAAGGCGTCATCCAGGAACATCAGCGACGAGGGGCACGTGCAGATGGCCAAACTGGGCTATCTCATCCTGATGGTTTCCCAGGGGATCCCGTTCCTCCACGGCGGAGACGAATTCGGCCGCACGAAGCACGGGGACCACAACAGCTACCGGTCGCCCGATAGTACCAACCAGATAGATTGGTCGCTGAAGAAAAAGAACTGGGGGCTTTACAACTTCGTGCGCGATCTCATCGCGTTGCGCAAGGCGCACCCGGTGTTCCGCCTGCGCACGAAAGCCGAGGTGGAAGGGCGTTTCGCCCTCCGGCCACACCCGTGGTATGACACCGTGTGCTTCACCATCGACGGCGAAGGGCTCGAGGGCGAAACTTGGAACCAGGTCTGTGTGATGATCAATGGGAGCCAGCACATGACCGGGACATTCCAGCTGCCGGTCGGCAAGTGGAAGCGGGCCTCGGACGGGATGCGGGTGGCCAGCCAAGGGCGCTCTTGGGAAGGCGCCGTGCAGGTGCCGAAGCGTACGGGGATGATCTTCTGGCGCTAGCGCGGTCGGTGATGCTGCGCAAGACGAAGATCATCTGCACGC
>CAZKYJ010000522.1:0-4386 GCA_964556355.1 uncultured Verrucomicrobiales bacterium
TGCGCGTCGATGAGGGCCGGATGGCCGGGCGATTGGCGGTCGCCGGTCACGAGGCCGCCAAACTCTCCCGCGAGAAAGCTGCCTTTGAAAAGAAGGAAGGCCTCACCGAGGAGGAGAATGCGCGGCTCGACGAGTTGCGCGAGGCCGTGGAGTCGACCGCCGACGAACTCGACCAGGCGGAAGGATCCAGCGCCGAGGAAGTTCTCGAGGCCCTCGAGGAGCGCGCGCGGGAGGCCGAGCGCCTGGCCGAGAAACTGGGCGAGGCCGGCGACGTCTGGGCCTCCGATGAGATGCTGGAAGAGATGCAGCAGCACGCGGATACCGCCGATCTAGCGGCGGCGGTCAATGACAAAGATGCCACCCGCGGAGCCGAGGAAGCCGAGAAGATGGAACTGGCGCTCAAAGCTGATGATCTCACCTCGGAGGTGCGAGAGCGGATGGCGGAAGCGCTCGACCGCACGATGAAAAAGGCCACGGAGGAAGATCGCGAGCGCATCGTCGGCGAGCATCTGGGCGCGGCATCGGATGATCTGGGCCGACGCGACGCCCCCGCTGCAGGGGGCGATCTTGGCGAACTGGCGAAGGCCTTCCGGCGGATT
Source organism: uncultured Verrucomicrobiales bacterium (assembly GCA_964556355.1). GTDB lineage: Bacteria > Verrucomicrobiota > Verrucomicrobiia > Verrucomicrobiales > DEV007 > CAZKYJ01. The sequence continues at coordinate 600 of CAZKYJ010000522.1, forward strand.
GAGCAGCGGGAGAACGCCCAGAGAGAACTGGAGAAACTGGCGGATAAGCTCCGCGAGGCGGGGAGCAACATCGCCGGGCAGGACGGCCAGTCGATGGAGAAGCTCGCCGGTGGCGACCAGGGGGCTGACGGCCAGCCCCAGATGGGTGAGGTCGGCGAGCTGGGGGCCATGGAGGGGCAGCTCGGCGGCGAAATGGCCAACATGCCGCTGCCGGTTCCGGGTCTCGAAAATTCTCAGCAGCCCATGTCCGGGCAGATGGGGCAGGCAGGGCAGGCTCCCGTGCCCGGGTCCCAGCAGCAGCCCGGTCAAGGGTTCGCCATGGCACCTCCGGGCCAAGCCGGCGACGGGGGCGGGCAGTCCGTGCTCTTGCCGGCGCCCATTCCCGGCACCGAGCCCCAAGGAATGATGATGGTTCCCGGGGCGGGGCAGGGGAATGGCCAGATGATTCCCATGCCGGGCGCGGGTGGGCTCCAGGCCGGTGTCGGTTCGACCGAACTCGGCACGGAAGCCGTCGGCGAGGTGATCGCCGCGACCCGGCAGTGGACCGTCTCGGCCGCCATCAACCGCGATGGAGAATCCACCGTTCGCGCCGTGGAAGGGCAAGCGCGCACCGAGCTCGCCACCCGCAGCCGCCAGGAGATGGCCGTCGAGTTCCTCGATGTGCAAGAGGAAGCCTTCGACGAGCAAGACCTACCGCTCTCGCGCCGCAACCAAGTCAAGCGCTACTTCAACGCCATCCGGAAGCAGTTCGAGGGCGAGTAGCTGCCCGATCAGTCAACCCTTGCCCCGCCAATTTTTGCCCATGACCACCGATAACCTCGACGCCGAGCTGAAACGCTTCACCACCCTATTTTCCGAACTCAAGCACGAGATCCAGAAAGGGATCGTGGGTTATGACGAATTGCTCACCGACACCCTCGTCGCCATCTTCTCCCAGGGGCATGTCCTCCTTGAAGGCGTGCCCGGACTGGGGAAGACATTTCTCGTCAAGGTCGTCTCCCAAGTCATCGGCGTCGAGCCCGGCCGCGTCCAGTGCACGCCCGATCTCATGCCCGGCGACATCCTCGGCACCCAGATCGTCAACGAGGACGATACCGGGCGCCGCGTCCTCCATTTCGAGAAGGGCCCCGTATTCAAAAACATCCTCCTCGTCGACGAGATCAACCGCGCCACGCCGAAGACCCAGGCCGCACTTCTCGAGGTGATGCAGGAACACGCGGTCACCACCGGGGGGGAGCGCCACCCGCTACCCGTCCCGTTCTTCGTCCTCGCGACCCAAAACCCGATGGAGATGGAAGGTACCTACCCGCTCCCGGAAGCGCAGCTCGACCGCTTCATGTTTAAGATCCGCGTCCCTTTCCCTGATTTGAACGCGCTGGTGGAGATCTCCAAACGGACAACCCGCTTCGACGCCGCCGAGCTGGCCAACGTCATGACGGGCGATGACCTGCTCGCATTCCAGAAAACGCTGACCTCGGTTCCCATCGCGGATCCCCTGACCGAATACGCCGCCCGCCTCGTGCTCGCCACCCACCCGGAATCGCCGGGCGACCACCAGGAGCGGATCCGGCGCTATGTCGCCTACGGATCCAGCCCGCGCGGCCTCCAGGCGCTCGTCCGTGGCGCGCGGGTTCACGCCGCCCTCGACGGTCGCACGGCCGTCTCCATCGAGGATATCAAGCGCGTTGCCGTCCCGGCATTGCGCCACCGGATCATCCTCAACTTCGAGGGCGAAGCGGAATCGGTGAACGTCGATAGCCTCATTTCCGATCTCATCGAGGGCATCCCGACGCCCTCGAAAGCGGCCGCGTAGAAAGCGCGCGAATTTTTGAACCAACTGGCAATCTCGACACGTAAACACAACGCGTACCTGGGCTTCCTGCCCGTGACGCACGAGCAAAAAAACAACCGAAAGAAAGAGTAATGAAAAAAGTCCTATCCATCCTTTGCGGACTCGTCGCCGCTGCCGGTATCGTCCATGCAGCCGAAGCCGAGTTCCCGGACATCAGCATCAAAGAGCTCGACAAGGCGATTGCCGAGAAGAAAGTGGCCGTCATCGACGTGAACGGATCCAACTCCTACAAGGCGGGACACATCCCGACGGCGGTCGATTTCGCCTCGAACAAGGAGAACTTGGCCAAAGTGCTTCCCGAGGACAAGGAAACGCTCATCGTCGCCTACTGCGGCGGGCCGTCGTGCAGCGCCTACAAGCAGGCCGCCGTGGCCGCCAAGGAGCTCGGCTACAAGAACATCAAGCACCTCTCCGCTGGAATCTCCGGCTGGATGCAGGCGGACATGGAGACCGAGAAAGGCGAGATGAAAGAGAAAGCCGACAGCTGATCTCTTTATGCCGACCGCTTGAGTCCGGCAATTTTTGAGGGCGCCCCCGTTGGCCGGGGGCGCCCTTTTTCACATTCACACCGCGCGTGGTGGCGCCGTTCCGCGCTTTGCTATGATCCGATTTCCAGCCAGTATCGCCGGTGTCCTCCTCCTCCTCGCATCGGCGGGGGACGCGGTCGCCCATGGTGAGCGGGCCGTGCCCATGCGGGTGTCCATCTTCACCGGCGAATCGTGGCAGGCGGAGCTGAGCTTCGATGCGGCGCTGGCGTCCGATCCCCCGGAACCCAGTCACGGATCACGGGAGTGGCTCGATAGCCGGACGGCCGACGAACTCGCGGCTCTCTCGGAGGAGATCCGGGCGCGGCTGGCCGAGTGGTTCTTTTTCTCGCTGCCGGCGATCCCGCTCGAGGGAGAGATCTTGTTTCCCGACATCGATCTCCCGGAACCGAATTTCGACAACGGGGAGCCCGAGGGGCACCTGCAAGTGTTTTGGTCGGGCATGCTACCCCGGGAGGGAGGCGCGTTCGCGATTGCGCTTGCCGAGGGCGCGCCGGCCGCGATCATCACGACCGTGGTCGACGGAACCCCGCTGCGCCGTCCCGCGGTCTTGCTTGGAGGGGAGCGGAAAGTGCTCACCGAAGTCGCTGCCGTGGAGGAGCCCGAAGCTCAAGAATCCGGGGAGGTCGGGCACGTGATGCCCGGACGCGATGCGGATCCGGGGCCGGCCGCGATCGAGGAAGATCCGGTCGACACCACCGCCGTGGCCGAAGCCTACCTCCGGCTCGGCTGGGGGCATTGTTTCCCCAGAGGTTTTGACCATCTCCTGCTGGCACTGGCGATGTTTTTCGGTGCGAGGACGTGGCGTGGAGCCTTCGGGCAGCCCCTGGTGTTCGCCCTCGGGGCGGCGCTGGGCACACTCGTGCGGGAGGCGGGTTCTCCCCCGGATCTTCTCGCCGTCGGCGCCATCGCACTTTCGGTGGAAGGCGCCGTCGTCGGGAACGTGCGTTGGTGGCGGCTGGCCCTCGTCGGGTTTCTGGGCTGTTCCCACGGGATGGCGTTCTCGGGCGCCGAAACCGGAGCCGTGGCTCCGCTCGCGTTCAACCTCGGGGTCGATGCCGCCCAGCTCGCCACGGTTTTCATGGCTTTCGTCGCCGTCGGCTGGGGGCACGAAGCCGGGTGGTGGCGCCGGGCGATCGCGGTGCCGGGAACCGTGCTCGTCGGACTTGCGTCGGTGGCCACGCTTTTTGCCGGTTGATTCGCCAGATCTCCGGTTGCAAAGCGGCCCGCTTGCAGCGAAGATCCCGCCCCCGTGCAATCGGAAACCCCGGTTGTCTTCCGCGCCTATAGTCAAATGGATATGACGCTGGTTTCCGGAGCCAGAGGTCCAGGTTCGATTCCTGGTGGGCGTACTTTTTGCCCGTGCGATCGCGGATTGGTTTTGATTTTT
>CAZKYJ010000523.1:0-4381 GCA_964556355.1 uncultured Verrucomicrobiales bacterium
GCTCCCGCCGGCAGGCCATTCCTGATGAGGTACCGCGCCGGGAGAGGGTGGGCGGTTGGGCTTTGCCGGGTTCGGGGCCGGGGCGCTGCGGGATTTTGCGGTCGTGCCGGAGGAGGGGCTCCGGCTGAGGGACGCGCGGGAAGGCGACAACGGTGCCGTCGATGGATTCTTCTGGCGCCACGCGGAGGCGGGGTGGTGGTTCAAGATCCCGGACCACTGTGCGGTGGTGGTGGTCCGGGACCGGACGGGCGAAGGGGAGAGCGCGTTCACGTGGACGGAGTCCCGCGATCCCGGGGGGGCGCTTGTCCAGCGGATGCGCGGGCTGCCGGATGGCGCGGGGTGGGTCGAGCAGCGGGGGGCGACCGGACATCCGGTGCGGAACCCGTTCCGGTGAGGTCGGCGGCGCCTACTCGACCACCGCGGCGCGGACGCGGGCGAGGAGCTCGGTGAGCGCGGCATCGGCGGCCTCGAACTTCCCGGCCTCGGCGTCGGCTTTGATGGCGTCGGCGATCGGTTTTTCCCGATCGATTACCGATTGGGGGACGGTGCCGCTGTCGGCGAGGGCTTTGAGTGCGGCGACCTTCTCTTTGATGGGGCCCTCGTAGATGGCGCGGGTGGCCTGGAGCTCCATCAGGCGCTCGCGCTGCACGGTGGTGAGGAGGTTGTTGAGGTCGATGATCGTCTTGAGCTCGATCCGCTTCACGGCGGACTCCGCTTCGAGTAACTCGTCGAAGAGCGCCATCACTTTCTCGGTGGCGAGCGGGTCGGATTTTACCTGTCGGCGGACCGCCTCCTCCGCGGCCTTGGCGCGTGCCTTGGCGGCCTCGAAAGCTTCTTTGGCGGGTTCGCCGACCGCCTTGAGTGCGGAAAGCTCCAGCTCGTCGAATCCGATGATCTCGGCGCCGTCTCTGATCGAGTCCGGCAAGACGTAGTAGTCGCCCGGCTGCTCGGCGGAGAGCGGCTGGGGGGCCGACGCGAGGACGAGGATGACGGAGGAATAGGTCAGGAATTTCATGGTGCGTATGGGTGTCGCGGAGGGCGTGCCCGCATGACATGCGGCGGGGGTTCTTTAGAAAATATCGAGCGAAGGGGGGGCTGGGAACCAGGTATCCGACTCCGGTTGCCAGTAGCCGAGCGAGGTCGGGTCCGCGGGCGGGCAGGCGGCGGCGATCCCGGCGAGGGATTCGTCGAGGTCGGGGTGCTGGCGAGGGGCCAGTTGGAGGACGATCCCACTGACGGCCAACGCGGCGGCGGCGAGGAGGAACCGGTGGCGCCGGTGACTGCGGTGCTCCGCTTCGGCGGCCGACCAGACTCGGTCGAAGGGGGGTGCCGGCGCGCCGGCGCGCCGGCGGCCGTCGGTCGCGAGGGCCGCGAGGGCGGAGTCATCAGGGGCGGAGTTCATCGGCGAGGGCGGGCTGGGATGCGAGGGCGTGGCGAAGGTTCTCTTTGGCGCGGGCGTAGTGCTGGCTGGCGGAGCCGGGGGAGATCGACAGGGTGGCGGCCGCCTCGGCCAAAGTCATCCCCTGGTAGACGGTCAGCTCGATGAGTTCGCGCTGGCGCGGCGCCAGGGTGGCGAGCAGGGTGCGGACGAGAGAGGGGGTCGCGCGGCGGTCGTGGCCGGTGCCCGGAGCCTCGGGGGACTGAGGCCCGTCGGTGAAGGCGACGGTCTTAGCAAATCGACGATCCTTCCGGCGCAGCTCGAGGGCGGTGAGCCGGATGACGCCGAAGAACCACGTCTTGGGGGAGGCGTCGCCGCGGAACTGCGCCTTGCCGGAGATGACTTTGAGGTAGCTCGCCTGGAGGACGTCGCGGGCGCGATCGGGGTCGTCCCCACAGCAGTGGCAGGCCCAGCCGAAGCTCTCGTCGTGGAGGGCTTCCAGCTGGGCTTTGATCTCACCGGGGGATGGGACGGGCGACGGCATGCGCGCGGATGAGTGTCGCACCCTTAGGCGCCGTATGACAACAGGGCTGATTTTTTCGCGGGCGGTGTAGGTTGGAGGGATGAAAGCCCCTTTCCTAGCCGTCCTCTCCCTCTCTTTCAGCTTCCTCGCGACGCGGGCGGATGCCCGCCAGCCGAACGTGATCGTGCTGGTGGCGGATGACCTCGGCGCGGGCGAACTTTTCACCGGTGGTCCCGACGCGGTGCCGACGCCGCACATCGACAGGCTCGCGGCGGGCGGGACGCGGTTCACCCAGGGTTACGTGACTGCGCCCAACTGTAGCCCATCGCGGGCGGGCATGCTCACGGGGCGGATGGGGACACGCTTCGGCTACGAGTTCAACCCGACCGGAGCCAAGAACGAGAACCCCCTCTTCGGGCTGCCCCCCGGGGAGACGACGCTGGCCGAGGTGCTGCAGGAAGCGGGCTACGCCACCGGCCTCATCGGTAAGTGGCACCTCTGCGGGACCGCCGGCTTCCACCCCCAGCGCCACGGGTTCGACCGGTTCTACGGATTCTTGCACGAGGGGCACTTCTTCGTGCCGCCGCCCTACGACGGCGTGGCGACCATGCTCCGGCGCAAGGCGCTCCCGGGTGGCGGCAGCGGGCGCTGGCAGAGCGAAGACCGAACGCTCGTCCTCTCGGATCACATGGGGCACCACGAGCCCCCCTACGATGCCGACAACCCGATCCTCCTCGACGGCCAGCCGGTGGTGGAGCCGGAGTATCTGACCGATGCCATCGCTCGGGAGGCGACGGGCTTTATCCGCGAGCACCGCGAGCGCCCGTTCTTTCTCCACGTCGCCTTCAACGCGGTGCATAGCCCGCTGCAGGCCAAAGCGGCCGACCTCGAGCGGGTGGCGGGGATCGACGACATCCACCGGCGCATTTTTGCGGCCATGTTAGTGAGTCTGGACGACGCTGTCGGGCAGATCACGGGAGCCTTGGAAGAGCTGTCGCTAGGCGGGGATACGCTGGTGTTTTTCCTTTCCGACAACGGCGGGCCGACCCGCGAACTCACGTCGCGCAACGGGATCTACCGGGGCGAGAAGAGCGACATGTACGAGGGCGGGCTCCGGGTGCCGTTCGTCGTGCGCTGGCCGGGAGTGATCGCGGACGGTGCGGTGGATGACCGGGTCGTCTCATCGCTCGATATTTTCCCCACGGCCGTAGCGGCGGCGGGCACGCCGCCGCCTGAAGGTCTGGACGGCGTCGACCTGATTGCCTATCTGGAACCGGGAGCGGCGGAGGCTCCCGAGCGGACGCTGTTCTGGCGGCAGGGCGGGCGGACGGCGCTGCGGGCAGGTGGCTGGAAGATTGTGAAGAACCCCCGGTGGGGGCGACGGGGCGAGGCTTGGGAACTCTACAACGTGGTTGACGACCCTTCCGAATCCACCGATCTCGCGGGTTCTGAGCCCGCCAAGGTCGAGGAGCTGGCGGCGGAATGGGAGCGGCGGAACGCGGCCATGGCCGAACCGCTTTTCTGAACGACCAGGCGCCGGCGTTTGCCCGGCGCCCCCTGCCGCGCTCGCATCACCCCGATCGCCCCTTCCGTCGACCTTACGGGCAGCGAGCTCTCCGACGCCGGCGACCCCAGGTCCGGTGGCGGCGGGCACCACGGCCGGATGCGTCGGCGAGGGTAATTGGATGACATGCTCGGGTGAAACCGCGGAGAGGGGGGGCAACCGTGTCGGGATCTAAGGGTGGCGATGGCAGCTCCACCGGGATGTCACGCGCGGCTGGCTATCGAGCAGCAGTTGCGGAAGCCGGGTCGGATCGAGGTTTGCGATCGCTCTCGCCAGCGGTCACGGTGGCAGCTCCCCAACCCGTCGTGACCTCGCCGCCGCACCCCAGAGCGCCCGATCGCAGCAGGACGGCGCGCGGCTTTCTCGTGGGGGTGGCCGTTGCGCTGGCGGCGGCGTGGGCGGCGCCCGAGATCGGGAGGAGCGGAGGCGTCCTCCATAGCGAGGCGATCACGCGCTGGGGGGTGATGGCGATCTTTTTCTTCCAAGGAGTGCAGCTGCCGACAGAGCGATTCGCCCAGAGCCTGCGGGAGTGGAAGCTCCACGTTTTCGTCCACGGATTCGGGCTGCTCGCCATGCCGCTGCTGGTGTGGGTGCTGGTTACGCTGGCGGGCGACCGGTTGCCGGCGGATCTCAGGCTTGGGTTCCTCTTCCTTGCGTTCTTGCCCACCACGATCTCCACGGCGGTGGTGCTCGTCACCACGGCGGACGGCGACGTCCCATCGGCGGTTTTCAACACCGCGCTGTCGAACGTGCTCGGCGTCGTGGTGGTCCCGTTGGTCGGAGGCTGGCTGCTGGCATCGCAGGTGGCGGTCGAGGTTCCCGTCGGGCCACTGCTCTTGAAGGTCTTCTGGCTGCTGGTGGTGCCGCTGGTGATCGGACAGGCCTGCCGGCGATGGCTGAAGGGGATGGCGCTGGC
>CAZKYJ010000524.1:0-4379 GCA_964556355.1 uncultured Verrucomicrobiales bacterium
AACTGGCCGATCGGCGTGAACCCGTCGAGCTCGAGGGCGACGTCGTTGCCGTCAAGACCGGCGACGTAGGAGACGGCTCCCTCGATTCCGGTGGCGTCCGAGTCCAATGAGGCACCTTCGGGAAGGCCGGCGAACATGCCGGTGACGGCGCCCCCGAATGAGGCGTTGTCGATGATGGTCACATCGCCGGTGATGGCGCCGCCCACTTGGGGCAAGAGGTTGCCGGCAAGGGTGACGCTGTCAGCGAGGACCTGGTCGTGTTCGGTGCCGGGGAAGGTGCCGTTAATATCGGCGACGAAGCTCCCGTTGATGGTGAGCGGGCCGGTGGTGAGGATTCCAGGTCCCCCGTCGCCCGGGCTGAGGGTGCCGTTGACGAGAACGGCGGAAGTCGTCGAACCGGTGCCCCCGAGGGTTCCCAGTCCAGCAACATCGACGGTATCGCCGCCCGTCTGGGCGCCATTGAGGAGGACGGTGGCGCCGTTGATATCGGTGACGCCCGTGTAGGAATTGTCCCCCGCCAGGACGACGAGGCCTCCTTCGAACACGTCGCTGACGGTGACGAAGTTGTCTCCGGAGATGTTTCCGGTGACCGTCCAGCTGCCGTTGTCCTTGTTGGCGACCCCCTCGAAGATGATCCGGGACAAGGCGGTCATCGCGATGTTCCCGCTGATGGTGAGGTCGAGCCCGTCCAGCCCGTAGTTGCCGTAGCCGCGCAGGGCGTCGTCGATCGGGTTCACGTTGCCGGCGAACTCGAAATCGATGCGGCCGCCGCAGCGGAGGCCACCGGCGGTGATATCGACGTCGTTGGTGATGACCACGCCGGGGCTGCCAGCCTGGATCTGGCCGCCGCGGGCGAGGATCCGGCCGGCACCGAAATGGTCGCCACGGTTGACGACGACGAAGCCCTGGACGGCTCCGGTGTCAACTCCGTCAAAGGTCGAGCTTGCCCCGTCGCCGAGGTTAAACTCACCGGTGAAGGTGTTGGGATCCGGCCCGTCGAAGATCACCGTGCCGTCCTCCAGGGTGGAAACCGAACCGTCGCCGCTGATCGCGCCGGTCTGGGTGGTGGTGGTCCCGGCACCGACATTGAATTCCAGGATGCCCGGGGCGTTGACCACGACGGGCCCGTCGCCCGCCAGCTCGCCCACCAATGCCGTGCCACCGACGAAGCCAACGCGCAGGAAGCCGCCATTGACCGTGGTGGTTCCGGTGTAGGTATTGACCGTCCGGAGAATCGTCCGGCCGGTTCCGACTTTCACCAGGTTGCCCCCGACTCCGGAGATCGGGGAGTCGATGGCCGAGCTGGCGACGTTGGACGACCCGATCTCCAGGGTGTTCGACTGCAGGTCGATGAAGTCGAACTCCCCGGCGCTAAGGTTTCCGATCTGCACCGGCCCGGCGGTGGCGGTGAGCTGCAGGGTCACGCCGAGCCCGGGCAGGGCGATGTTCTCGCCGGTGTAGTCGCCGTCGTTGACGATGACCGTGCCGCCCGGGGTGGCGGCGGCGAGGGCCTCCGCGATGGTGGGGAAGGCGTTAAACCCGGTGGTGGCTGGCGAGACCGGGGCTCCTCCGTCGGCGTCGGCGATCGCCTCGCCGATGGCGCCGGTGAAGCTACCGTCCACGTAGATGGGGTCGGCGGGGGCGCTGGAGATGAAGATGGTGCCGGTGGTAGGACCGTTCCCGTCCTCGTCGCCGTCCTCGATGGCGACGAAGATCAGCGTGGGATTGGCGGTGCTCACGTCCGTGATAAACTCGGCGGCGGCGAGGGCGGCATTGACCGTGGCGACGTCGCCTGTCACCGTCCAGACGCCGTTGGCGTAGGTTTCGCCATTCCCGCTCCCGGCGCTGAGATCGCCGGCACCGGCGGACCAGCCGCTGACGGTCAGGGTCACGGTGATCTCGTCGGAGGATCCGCTAGTCGCGGTGGTGCTACCGGAAGATTCGTTCCAGAAAACGGCACGGCTGACGGTCGCCGAGCCGTTGACCGGGTTGGCGATGACGGCGGGGGCGGTCGTTCCGAGGATGCCGACGCCGTTGTTCGAGCTGCCGGTGCCGGTGCCGGCATTGATACCGACGTTGACGGTGTGGTCGCCGCGGAAATTGGTCCCGGACTGGGGGCTGAGCGGGGTGTCGAACTGGGCGACGCCGTTGACCGAGGAGAGCACGATGTCTCCCGAGATGTTGAAGATCACGGCTAGGCTGACCGGCTCGCCGGCGGCGAGCGGTGCCACGGTGAGGGGAACCACGACCTGGTTGCCCACGGCCCAGTCGAGGTCGACGAACCCGGGATCGCCGGTATCCAACGGCTCGTCGGCCGCGGTCCCGTTGGCCTTGACCGAGATGTGGGGGATGCCGTCGATGAGGACGAGGGTGGTCCCGTTGCTGGATCCCCCGATCTCCCAGATGTCCACGACTCCGGCGAGGTCGGAGGCCTGCGGGATAAAGTCGAGCTGGAGGGAGAAGCCGGCACCCTCGTTGAGGGCCGGGCCGGAAGCATCGACATCGAAACTCGAGTCGTCGTCGGGCCGGCCATCACTGAAGGTGGTGACGTTGGTGATCCCGTTGGTTTCGAAAAGCGGTGTGCCGCCGGTGGTGACGACCGAGCTGTAGGTCGCATCGGGATCGCTCACGACGATGTCGTCGAGCGGGATGGTGCCGGTGCCGGATAGGATCTGGGCAAGATTGGTGGCCGTGGGGGCGCTGTTGGCGCCGTCGGAGACCCGGACGGTAGCGCTGTTGGGCGTGCCGATCACCCCCGTCACCGTCGGGCCGGAGACCCCGACGATCGTGGCGGTGATCGTCTCGATGCCCTCGCGGATCCCGTCGTTGGGCACGGCGAACTCGACCGGCGCGTCCGTGGTGCCATCGGTGATGATGCCGGTGGCGACACCGGTAAAGTCGGTCCCGTCGGTCGCCGTGCCCGAGTAGGCGAGATCGATACTAATATCGCCTCCCACCGGTGCGTTGGTGGCAAAGACGAGGAAGATGGCGTCCTCGCCCTCGGCGATATCGCCGTCGCTATCGATGGAAACCGTGGTGAGCGGATTGATCACCTCGACGACGAACGTGCCCGTGGCGACGTTGCCACTCCCGCTGTCATCGGCGACCGAAAAGTCGAAGCCCCCGGTTCCGGCGACGCTGCCGGCGATGAAATTGAGGGCGAAGGCATCTTCGAGATCCTCCCCGGTAAAGGTATCGCCGATGCCCAGGGCATTGCCGCCGAAGTCGAGGGTGCCGAGGGTGGGGGTGGTCGTGATGGTGAAGGTCAGGTCGGAGGGGGCGTCGTCGGCGTCGATGGCTTCGAGCACCGTGGAGTCGAGAAGCCCCGTGGTATTGATCTCCAAGGTGAGGCCACGGTTCAGCGTGATGACCGGGTCGTTGGATACGGGGATCAGGCTGGCGAGGTCGATGGCCTGGAACCCGAGGCTGGTAGCGGTGACGCTGCCGTTGTTACCGCGGGCGAGGGTGGTGGTTTCCACGGTGGCGCCGGGGTTGAGGGAGAGGACGGCGCCCGCCCAGGTTCCGGAGTCGCGAGCGCGGTCGCCACCCGCGTTGTCATCGCGGTTGTAGGTGCCGCCCGACCCGTAGGTGACCGCGGCTGCCGTCCCGCCGGCGGGGGTTTCCAGGAACCCCTGCTGCACGGTCGTGCGGGTGCCATTGTTGATATTGTTGTCCGCCACGTAGTGGGAGGCGAGGAAGAGGTAGGCGGATGGGCGGTTGACGGTGATGGCGCTGGCGCTGCTGCCTCCAGCATAGGTGAACGAAAGGTTGCTGGCATCGGCGGAAGCGGAGAAGTCGAGCGGGGTCGCGGGTGTCACGTTCACCGGCTGGGGGTTGCCCCCCAAGGTGATGTATTGGCCGGAATCCGGGAGCTTGACGATGGCGAGCCCGGTGCGCGCGGCGCTGAGCGTCGCGTTGGAGGTCGAGTTGTCGTTGTCCCGCTCGACCTGGACCTGGAGCAGGGAGTCGGCAGAGGTGACTTCGATCACGATGCCGATCGAGGCGGCGCCGGTTTCGACCAGGCCGCCGAGCGTGTCGTTCGCGCCGGCGTGGCGGAGGTAGACGGCGGTGCTGCCACCATTGATCGGGGTGCCGTTGAGGAGGAGGGATTGCGTGAGCACGTTGCGGTTGGCCGCGCCCCCATTGACGTCGAAGCCCGAGTTGGCAAAAATCAGGTAATGTCCGGTGTTTTTGAGCGTGATGACGTCCGGGCTGACCGCCGTGTTGTGCGCAAAGCTCCCCGTATCAAGCTCGTCCTGGACGTCGAAGCTGATGGTGGCCGGTCCCGAATCTCCGCCGGGCATGATGTTGGTGTCGGCGGAAACCCCGAGGCGGAGGTAGTCGGAGTCATCGTCCAGCTTGACCAGCTGGAGGTCGGC